>JABSPN010000480.1 GCA_013214425.1 Flavobacteriaceae bacterium
ACTTTGATATAATTTTGATTTATGCTTATCTGCTTTTTTTTGCATGTAATGAAGATAGCGACCCCCACACGTAAACACTTGAGTTTGTTTAGGAATGGTTCCGCAAATGGCTTCAGCAACATTATCTAAAGTAGGCCCCATCACGTCAAGGTGATCTAAACGAATATTGGTAATTACACCAATATCAGCTTTTACCATTTGATGCTCCGTAATTTTCTGATAAATGGGTTGCAATGCCATGCATTCAATAATGAGTACATCTGCGTTTTGATTAGAACAAAATTTAATAATATTTAACTGCTCTAAAATGTTGGCTTTTTCTTTTCTGTGAACAGTAGCTTCGCTACCATCAGGAAGAATAATTCTTGGGAAGGTTCCGGTAACTTTTGTGATGGTTTTTAAACCGCCAGCTCTAAGTCCGGCACCCAGCAATCTTGTCACACTCGATTTTCCTCTTGTTCCATTAATATGGATACGCACAGGGATTGTTTTTAAGTACTTTTGATGTTGCTGATACTCAATAACACCGTAAAGAATAACCCCAAGTGTGAGGCAGGTAATAATTATTAGGTTAAGCATAGTCTTTTGTTTTTTTAAATCACTAAAAGACTAGAGATTCGGGATTAGTTAAAAGAGAATATCAACTAATAAAAGAAGTTCTAGTATTAGTGGTTTGTTTATATTTTTCAAACAGTTAAAACCTTTTTTACCCTACCCTATAAAAACAAAAAAGCCTCACTTTTTAGTGAGGCTTTTAATCTTAACTAACTAAATGATCGACCTAATCCTCCCACTCGTTCTCACAAGCATCGAATACGTCATCAAATTCGTCTTGACTGTTTACAATAAATGTGTTCCCAGAATATTCGTCTATTAATGTTAACGGGTATACAAAATCTACCTCATCATCATCGTTTAAATTTTCTACATAATCAAAGAAAGCGTCTTCATCGGAGATACTGGTTGTCACGCCATTTAATACCATTTCAAATGGATATACAAAGTCAAAGCATACTACATCATCCCAATCATCATCACAAGCTTCGTATATATCTTCAAACTCATCGTCATTGTTTATCGTTACAATTACATCATCATCAACCAGAACATCGATAGGGTATACTACTACAGGATCATAATCGTCACCTTGAGCATCTATGAAAGTATATAATTCTTCTTCGTTATTGATCACTGTTTCAGACCCATCAGCAGCAACCATAGTAATTGGATACATAATATCAAAGCATTCGAAATTGTCTTCACAATCGTCAAAAGCATCTTCTAAATCTTCAATATCAAAAAGCTCTTCTGTAGAACCATCGTCATAAGCGATAGAAATCGGGAATGCGAAATTTGGATCATAATCGTCATCTTGCGCGTCGAAAAAGGCAAATAATTCATCATCGTTATTGATTACTGTTTCAGACCCATCGCTTGCAATAACAGTTAATGGATAAACAAAATCAAAACATAAGTAATCGTCTAAACAATCATCTCCATAATCTGGATCATCAGAATTGTTATCGTCACTACTAGTACTTGAGTTAGCAGCTTGCGCAGCATTAACGGTGGCTTTTAATGACTGGGCTAACGTTAAATTTTGTGGTGTTGTCGTATCATTATTGTCTTTTGAACACGAGCTAAATAAAAGAGAGATAGCTACTAATAATACTAAGGAATTACGTAGTTGTTTCATAATGTATTTTTTTAAGTTATTTATCAATGACAATTTGTTCATCATATCACTTAAACAGGCTACTAAAAAAATACCCTACCTTTTATTTTTATAAATTTTGAAAAATGAAATTTCTTAACTCAGCCTGACAGTCACATTCCCCTAATGCATCATGGCCTCCGCCTTGAACTGTATGAAGAAAATTTACAATACCGACACTATCTGCCACAGGGTGAATAAGCCCAGAGCCTTCAGTAATAACACCAGTATTATCTGAATCTCCTATTAGATAAGGAACCACATTGTCGTCTGTTCCATGGATACTATATAAAATAGGTTCATTAGCGTTTACATGATTAGCCTTCAGTAAAGCCCCTGCAATATTAATGACTCCTTTTATGTTATTATTAAAACCAGAGTTTCCACTATTTCCATTTAAGCCACCATTAGAATTAACATGATTCAGTAAATCATTACCACCGATATCAAGAATTTCATTGTCATTATTGATATAACCATAGTGAAGGCCCATAAATGCTCCAGCCGAATAGCCTCCAACGAAAACAGTTGAGGTATTAATTCTATAAAGATTCGTTGTGGCCGCATCTTTTTTAAAAAA
>JABSPN010000481.1 GCA_013214425.1 Flavobacteriaceae bacterium
TTCTCGTAGGTTATTCTGTGAAAATTCGTCATATTGAGCACACATTGAATGCACACAAAATTAACTTTGACCCGTTCATAGATTCGATTAAGGCATTAATATGAGTAGACAAATAACAGAGGCTCGCTTACATGAAGCCTTACAACGATTGCTGGATGGTCAAGGTCGCTATGTTAAGCCAAAAGGTCGTTTGACACTTAATAAAGTCAATACGGAGGCACAGCTGGGAAATAGCTATGTTCATAAATTTCCAGAATTTGTTGCTCACGCCAGGCCCTTGATTGAGCAATGCAATCATAATCGGGAAAAGGCTATGGCTACTGGCTTAGATATTGACATTGGATCACAGCTATCTGAAATTGATAAATTAAAGTCAGAATTACAAAGAGAACGCGTATTAAAAGAAAAGTATCGTAGGGAACGAGATAACGCTATTCAAGCAAGAAGTCTATTGGAACAATATTATTCAGAGCTAGTTAAAAGATTGGCAGAGTTGCAGGATGAACGACAAACACGTGAGTATATTGTCACGCCATTGAAAAGATAACTTGTTAGCTATCGGGTTATTCCAACAACTTTTTGATTGAACTGAGCGGAATAAAAAAAGTATTGCCTACGGCAAAATACATGGAAAAAACTAAGCTAGTAATTTGAACAATATGTGGCTGAATAAATTATATTCATCCACATATTTTTTCAAGCTATATCCGTCTAAACCGATGTAGGTTTAAGAAGTCGATCTGATTTGGAAAGTCGTATCAGAACGTAGTCTTTCATACTATCAGGGTATTTTTTTACACCGGTTGCAATAATAGCCTGAAAGTCAGAATCAAAATCTGTTTCTAAAGCTTGGACTTTAGATAAAACTAAATCAAGATTATTACTATCTATTCCTGCTGTTTCAGGGGTATCTACTAAAAGTAATCTTGGATAGGGTATATTACCTTTCATAGATATTTTTAATAATGATAAGAAATAAAGAAACCTAGCTGCTACACCAGAACTTGCTTCTCTATACATGCCGCCATTAATTATAGGTAGATAAGTGTCATGGTCAATCTCAGCTTTTCTTACATCTGTTAATGAATTTTTCATCAAGTCATTATATGTTTTGCTAAACTCAGTGATTTGGGACTCAAGTTGGTTTGAGGCATCTATTTCTTTCTGTTTGAAATTTTTATCTTTCTTTTTATAATCTTTATCTTTTTTATCATGATCCTTATCATAGAGTTCCAGCTTCTCTTCTAATTTTTTAAGCTGAAACAATTCTGATATTTCTTCTTTTAACTCAATTATTTTATCATCAATTTCTTCTAGGTTAGTCATATCAACTTCAATAACAAGCTCTGATAGGGCTTCAGATAAGTGATGATCGACACTGGTTAATTGTTGTTCTCTTGTAATTAATACTTTTTCAGTATATTCAATATCTATAGTTAAATTATCGATAATGCGATTAAAACTTCCGATAGATTTTATTATTGATTTCAATATTTCTTGATATTCAGATGATGAGTAGAAAAACCGTTGATAATCCTCTTCATCAACATCAGAGCCACAAACACATTTATCTGGGTGGCGAGAAACATCATGTAGACAATAAGGGCAGGTATCAGGAGTAAATAGAGATAATTCATTATGGGTAAGAATTACTTTTGAAATTCTATCGATATCCATTTCTACATCTTTCTTACCTTGAATTACTTTTGATAATTCGTTTGTTAGTAATCTATTTTGTTCTAATGATTTATGTCTTTTGTATTCTGTGGTCTGTTTTTTTTGTTTTAGCTTATCTATATTGGAAATAATATTTTCAGGGGCCGGCTTTATTTTTATAGATTGTTTTCTAAGTGTCGTTAATTTTTCTAAATGTGATTCTTTTTCTTTGATTTCATTGTTGATAAACTGAATGTTTTTTATGTCATTGCTACCAATAAGTTCAGCCACAAGATTTTTGTATTCATTATATAAAGACTTAGCTGAATCCCGATCTTTTAAAGAAGATTTCAAATCTGATAATGCTTTATAGTATTCTAACAAAGATTTTCCTACTAGCACTTCAAATATAGCTTTTCTAACGTATAAGGAGTCTGAAACGAATCCTCTATTTTCAGATGGCTTATAGATTAAACTAGGGTCGGTACTTTGATTGTGATAAATCAAGCGACACAAATCACTAAAATTCAATTTAAAAGTTTTAGAACCTTGATTAATATCAAAAACACTAATATTTGACACTTTAAAACCGCAATTGCGCAAATTCCCCTATGAAAGGTGATGAGGAGGCG
>JABSPN010000482.1 GCA_013214425.1 Flavobacteriaceae bacterium
TGCTTTCCTTATAACCAAAATAGTCTATCAGCTCAATTATGATGAAGGTGATATGTTTTACTGGAATGTCAACCTGAAATCGGTTGTGATTTACAGAATTGATAGTATTTATTATGGAGTATTGGGTGCTTTTTTCTGCAATGTATATCCTAAGCTTTGGAAAGAGTTAAAAATAGAATGGTTGGATATAGCCGTCTTATTATTAGTGTTGATCAATATTTATATCTCAGTGTTCAATAACCATATTGCTGCAGATCCATTTTTCTGGAACATTTTCGCCTTGCCTTTATATTCAATTATTATGATGTTCATGCTTCCGTATTTCTCAGAATGGAAAATTGCTCCTGATTGGTTGTCCAAACCAGTGACGACCATTAGTGTTATTTCATACTCGATGTATTTATTGCATTATTCAGTGATTCTCTTCTTTGTAAAGAGTTTACCATATATTCTTGGAGTTCATATCCCTTTTTATATTCAGGTCTTTTTATATTTCATTTTAACACTGATAGGGGCGTATCTTTGTTATAAATATTATGAAAAGCCAATGATGGATTTGAGAGACAAACCTTTTGTAACAAAATATTTTAAAAAATAAATTGTCAAATTGATAATTTAAATCCTTTTTTTCTTCTTTTTAATATTATTTAAATGCTGTTTTTGGTGATTTGATAAAAATATCTCATCATAATCATTGAAATACCTATATATTGATAATTTTTGATAGAATTTTGTAAATTCGCGACACTTAAGCGACAGAATACAAAACGATTTAAAATCAAATACTAGGCAAACTTCACGTTTTGCGATTTAGTTAGTTTTAAATCTTTCTTTAACACTAAAAACAATATCTGATATGAGTATTTATGAAGATTATTTAAAGGAGATAGAAGAGAGAAAAGCACAAGGGCTTCATCCCAAGCCTATTGATGACGAAGCATTAGCGAGTGCACTAATCAATCAAATTATCGATTTAGATAATCCATACAGAAAGGATTCTTTAAATTTTTTCATTTATAATATACTACCGGGTACAACTAGTGCTGCCGGTGTTAAAGCTAAATTTTTAAAAGAGATTATACTTGGAGATATAAAAGTAGAAGAAATATCGCCAACGTTTGCTTTTGAACAATTATCTCATATGAAGGGAGGTCCTTCTGTTGAAGTACTTCTAGATTTAACTCTGGGGAATGATGCTGCAATTGCGAATCAAGCTGCAGAAGTTTTAAAAACACAAGTATTCCTTTATGAAGCCGATACAGAGCGCTTAGAGAAAGCTATGCAATCTGGATCATCTATTGCAAAAGAAATAATCGAAAGTTACGCTCAGGCAGAATTCTTTACTAAACTTCCTGATATTGATGAAGAAATTCAAGTGGTAACATATGTTGCAGGTATTGGAGATATTTCTACTGACTTACTTTCTCCAGGAGCTGATGCCCATTCAAGATCCGATAGAGAATTACATGGGCAATCGATTTTTGAGCATAATAAAGACATGCAACAAGAAGTATTAGCGCTTAAAGAAAAACATCCTGATAAACGAATCATGCTAATAGCTGAAAAAGGAACAATGGGAGTTGGTTCTTCAAGGATGTCTGGTGTTAATAATGTTGCGCTTTGGACTGGTGTTAGTTCTAGTCCTTATGTGCCTTTTATTAATATAGCTCCAGTTATTGCTGGTACCAATGGGATTGCACCAATCTTCTTGACAACAGTTGGAGTTACTGGAGGTATTGGTGTTGACCTTAAAAACTGGGTAAAGCAAAAAGATGAAAATGGAAATACAATTGTAGATAAAGATGGAGAGCCAGTTTTAAAACAAGTATATTCTGTTGAGACAGGAACCGTATTAACAATCAATACCAAAAACAAAAAGTTATATAGCGGAGATCAGGAATTAAAAGATATTTCAGCAGCATTAACTCCACAAAAAATGGAGTTTATTAAAGCAGGAGGTTCTTATGCTGTTGTCTTCGGAAAAAAACTGCAAACATTTGCCTGTAAAGTTTTAGGTATTGATATTCCTCAAGTATATGCTCCATCAAAAGAGATTTCAATTGAAGGACAAGGCTTAACGGCAGTTGAGAAAATATTTAATAAAAATGCTGTAGGAACAACTCCTGGCAAAACATTACACACAGGTTCAAATGTACGTGTAGAAGTAAATATTGTAGGTTCTCAGGATACTACAGGTTTAATGACTTCTCAGGAATTAGAAATGATGGCAGCAACAATCATTTCCCCAATTGTAGATGCAGGATATCAGTCTGGATGTCATAC
>JABSPN010000483.1 GCA_013214425.1 Flavobacteriaceae bacterium
CGCCGCTTCTCTATTTGCTATAGTGATATTGGCGCTATAATTTGGTTTAACATCTACTGAAGATCCATCCATAAGTTTTAAATGAGATAAACCCATTTCACTCATCATAGTTGGTATAACTTCTCCAGATACATGTTCTAATTTCTTTTTTAACACAAAAGAAATTGGGTCTTCGTTACTCAACCATTTTTCATGTTCTAAATAGCCTTTCCAAGAAAGACCAGAAGTTTGGTTTAAGATGTGTTTTACTGTAATAGATTCCTTTTTCTTATCCTTCAAGTTTTTGAATTCATTCGGAAAATACTTTTCTATGGGCTCGTCTACATTTTTAATGTATTCTTTGTCAATTGCTATTCCAATAAGAATACTCATAATTCCCTTTGTCAAAGACTGGACGTCACAAAGACTATCTTTTGTTTTCCCATTATAATATTCTTGAAATACAATTGTTCCATTTTTAGAAATCAGCGTGGAGAAGATGTTATCATCTTTTGGCGGTATTTCCTGAGTAAATTCTGTTTCTTCATATTTCTCTTGTTCAATTTCTTTGCAGGAAATAACTCCGAATGTTAGGATTATAAATAAAAAAAGAAGTTTGTTCTTTGTTGGCATTCAGTTGTTTGTTTATATGATCGCTAACAGTCTTGGCTATGAACAGTTGCGTGGGTTAGCATTGACTTTTTTAAGGTACACGACAAGCTGAAAATTACACAGGAATTTTAAGCATAACCTACAACAGCAAGTTTTTATAGCCATTATTGGCTAAAGTTTTTAATGTGCAACCAAGTCTTTGTAACAAAAATAGTCATTCTTTCTAAAAGATTATCCTGAACACTCAAATAAGCCTATTGACCATCTTATTTTACAAAGTACATGTCTAGCGTACCTTTACCCTTAGCATGAATTTTCCCTCTATACTCACAACTTATGGCATGCTTAACAAGTTGATAGGTGGAATCTGAGATATTTATTCTACCAGGCTCACCTAAAGACTCCATCCTACTTGCCGTATTTATGGTATCACCAAAGAGATCATAATTGAATTTTTTCTTTCCAACTACTCCAGCCACTATAGGGCCAGAATGGACACCAACCCTCATTTTCCATTTTAGTTCACTGTCCTTATTTCTCTTCTCAAGGAAGGCTAACATCTTTTGTGCGGCTAGGATACAATTAATAGCTTGCTCTCCATTCTCCTCCTCAAGACCATAGGCAGCAACATACGCATCACCAATGGTTTCAATTTTTTGAATGCCGGTCTCCTCAACGATTTCATCGAATCGTCCAAAAATGTCATTGAGTTCATTGACCAAAGTAATGGCCGGAATGGAAGCTACCAGTTCAGTAAACCCCTTAAAATCAGTCATAAGAATTGTTACATTTTTATGTCTTTTTGGAATTACACTACCCGTTTCTTTAAGTTCTTGAGCAATTTCTTTGGGTAGGATATTGAGTAAAAGATTATCTGACTTCTTTTTTTCTAGAATTAATTCATTGGTCCGTTCAAGAACGATTTCTTCCAATGTTTCTTTTTCAGCAATGAGTTTTCGTTCTCTGTATTTACTGAACATTCTCAAGCTAAATAAAAATATAAGTATATAGGAAACATAAGCCCAGAGGGTTCTATACCAAGGTGGTAGAACAGTAAATGAATACGATAATGATTCCGACCAAACTCCACCAGTACTTTGAGAACGCACGTAAAATGTGTAATCCCCCTCAAAAATATTCCCAAAAGTCGCTGAGGTCTGATTCGATGGAGGACTCCAAGAGTCACTGTAACCTTCCAACTTAAATTGATATTTAATGCGATTGGGATCTGCCGGCTCTACGGCACAAAAATCTATGGTTAAGTTGTTATGGGAATGGGGTAATATCAAATTTTGCGGAATGGAATGAAACGGGCTTACGCTGTCAAATGTCAGGTCCTTGTATTTCAAACTTAATTCTGATCTTTCTTCACCGCTTAATGCTTTTCCATAAGTTGTAATTTCTTCAGAAATGTATGCATCTACCGCATAAGTTGAATCGATAGTATTTTCTTGCTTGTCCTTATCCAACGTTAAACTTCGCCAGGGAATGTTTTCGTTATTAATTTTAATGGCTGTAAGCGTATTATTAGGAGGACGTTTATTTTTAGATAGTTCTTTATAATCCATTCGAACTAAACCACTCTTTTCTGAGCCAGTAGCTATCCATAACATACCTTTTTTATCTAAATAGATGCCACGTTGTCCCCGATTAACATCTTTGATCTGATAACCAGTACTAGTGTTGTA
>JABSPN010000484.1 GCA_013214425.1 Flavobacteriaceae bacterium
CAGCGGATATGTGATCGTATTTTTTTAAAGAAAGAATTATTTTTAGATCCCGAAAGGTCTGTGCCTAATAATTTTGTTGCTGATTATAAAAAATGGCACCGTAACACTTTTTCAAACCTGCAAGATGGTTCTACTATTCAGATTATTGAGATACCTCAATACTATACAGTTGTGCTTACGTTTTCGTCTGAGCAGTATGTCGATGCTAAAGTAACCATTTCTGATTTTCCCGCAGAAATTAAAATTGTTGGGGATTTGAGTGAGACAAGAACATCCGCCACTTCAGCCGTTCGAGACGTAATTTACACAGATGAAAATAATGATGAGCAAATATTTTACGCTGCCACATTCTGGATTGAAACAGAATTATTAGAAGTACCGTTATCAGTTAAGCAACAATACAGCCGTTTTGATATCGATCTTAACGATATTAAGCCTGATATCCTTAGCGTCCTGCTTAACCATGGTATTCCCAAAAAATACAGTTTAACCGAACAAGTTTTACACCTGCCAATCCAAACTGCGGCAGGTAGAACAACACTGGTTAATGGCGACCCTATCAGTGTTGAAGAGGCACTGGTCAATCATGCTCCGCAATATTTTACAAATATCCTCAATAAAACACATGCGCAAACAGAGAAAGGGCCTGATAATTTGCTGATGGAGAAAAAGGATAAAACCTTATTTGACTCTACCTGGCATAACCTTCAAACGTACAAAGGATTTTTTGATGCTAGCGCTGGTATGCTTGAAAAAGGGATTAGCTGGTCTGTTATTAGTAAAACCTATAATGCTGCTTTTGGAATGTCGAGCAGCAATTCTGATACGCCCAAATTGGTGTCTAATATTTTAGGGATTTCTGGCTCTGCGTCAGGATTCCTTGATCTTGCTAAAACATTCGAATCTCAACCGCCAGTATTAAAAGGCGTTGAAGCTCTGGCTAGTGTATTTAATATTGGCAAGTATCCTAAAGTTCAACAAATGGTTGATAATGTGACTGATGGGATGAGCACTTACTTAATACCTGACAGACTCAGGCCATTTGTTAGTCAACATAGAGCTAATGCAAACGCCATTGGAAAATTTGCTGCAAAACTGACTGGTACACCGTTAAGTGTTGCTGGGTTAGCGTATAACTTCCATACATCCTTAAATTTGTCGGATGAGAATGTTAAGCAGAATGGCAAACTACTGAATATCACTGAAGATTATACAGGCTGTACTCAGTCCGCAGTTGAACAGATGTCACTCATGAGTAAAGCTGAGTTTGACGAGCATAAAAGTAAAGTAAGTGAAATAAGGACAAAATTAAAAGTTAAATTAGCTGCTTATACCAAGAATGATAAAAATCGTGTTAAAACTGAAGTGGAAAAGATAGGTGATTTATCTGTACAGCTGATTAATGTTGGTTTTGATTTCAACAATGCAAAGTTAGATATTAATGATGAAGGGCAAAGTGTGCTTGATGCTATTGCAAATAGCTTATTGCAACTTACAGACCCCATTAATATTAAAGTGATAGGTCACACCTGTTTCATTGGTTCTGACGAATATAACATGGCGCTATCACTACTCAGAGCTAAAGCATTTAAAGAAGCATTGATAGATAAACTAAAGACATCTGAAAATATTGATATTTGGAAGTCCCGAATTGAAATTATTGGCCGAGGTGAAAAAGACCCTTTAGTTGACAATAATATTGAGAATGAAAGATACAAAAATCGTCGTGTAGAAGTTCAATTCCTTTTCAGTACAGCATTTCAATACCCTCCATGTCGCTCTGGAATTAGTGCAATAGAAAGTCAACGTCGAGCAACTGTGGCATCGTCAGTTAAAGAAGATGCGGCATGGCTGAATACTGCATCTGGTGCTTTTGATATCGCACTTGGTATCGGCGCTGGGTTTTTAGGGCCTATTGGTGTTTCTGCCTATGCATTATGGTGGTCCAATAATATGCTGCATACCGGGATGGATATTCTTAACCAAACTGTTAATAAAAATTACGATCACTACGTTAATCTTAAAAAGTATTCAGAATTTGGCGTTGTCACACAAAGTATGCTGGTGAACAATGATCCAGATGGAAACAATGCATCCTTTATCAAAAAAGCCTATCTGAAACGAGCATTAGCGCTTAATGGGCTGTTTAGGTTAATTCATCGTTACCATTATGAGCCAAAATTCAGAGCTAGCAACAAGTATAAAAGTCATAGTGATTCGGGATTGGTTTCTGAATACCTAAAGGAACCTGATTGCGGAGAACAACAGATCTTTTTT
>JABSPN010000485.1 GCA_013214425.1 Flavobacteriaceae bacterium
TCTAGACTGGTCAAATCCAACTGTATTATCTCAGTATGATGATTACAGATTAAAGCCCTCAACAGGCGGTGGTGATGGTGATCAAACAAGACCACCTGCAGACGATACAAATCCACCTATGACGGACCAGCCAGGTAAAAGTAAAACAGGCCTTTTCATTGCATTAGGTACTGCCATTATATCCGCAATATTAATTTTTAAAAAAAAGTAAAAACAAATTAAACAATTCATTATGAACAAAAACACTCAAAAAAAAGTGATTAAGTCTAGTGCTAGAGTTGTTGGGGCTACGGGCGGTGCTATGTTAAGTCGTGGCCTGTTGAATTTAGCTCCGATTGAAGACAATACTACAAAATCAATTGTAAAAGGTGGTGTAGGACTTGCAGCAATGGTCGGATCAGCCTTTATCGATGACAAAACTACTGGTATGGCCTTTGTAAAAGGATCTATTGAAGGTATGGCTATTCAACAAATAGTTGATGGTATATCTGGATTCTTTGCTCCTAAGATAGATATTCCTACCAATCCTGAAGGAACGGATAAGTTCTTAGCTGGAATTTTCGGTTTAGGATGTCCTTGTGTTGGTGACAACGGGAATACAGTTCCTAGATTAGAAACTGCAAGAGCAGTGACATTATCCTCTTTGGGAATTACTCGTGGTACGCGAATCCAAAAAAGATCGTTCCCATTAAATCCTGCTGTAAACTCAGGTAATACAAAATCTTTAAGAAGATTGTAAAATCAAATAATCATTAATTAAAAAACGAAAATAGAAATCATGTCAAATAATCGTATAAATCAATTTGATAAAGCTGATTCAGTTTTAGAATATAAAGCATCTAACCCTTCTGGTCAAAAATGTTATACTAATGAGAATGGAGATCCTTTGTTAAAACTAAAGGATACTACATTGTATATCAGAAAACAAATGAATGGTAATCAACTAAAATTCATTGAAGCAAATACCATTAGAAAAGTTGGTGAAACAAATTTTGATCAATCAAGCTTTGAAAAGGACAGAAACGTAGTTATTGATGCTATAAGCCTTAGAGGTGGTTTAGCAGATGGAACTACAATTGTAAACGATCCTTATACATCAACTCTTCCTCCTCAAGTTCGAAACGGCGAATTAGTTATGATTGTGTCTGGAGTTGAAATTTTAAGAGTTCCAGTAATGGATATTTACATTGATCCAAATGCACCACACAGCAACGATGATTCATTCAGAACTATTGGTCATACACCTTTCATTCCAAATGAAAAAGGGTATCAAATATATATTGAATTGCCAGATGGAACATCTGCTACAGATTTGAACTTAGAGTTAGCCATGAGAGTTAATGAAACTTCAGTAAACTAAGCCCACTCATCTAGTTATTTATTAATCAAAAGCCAAACCACATACTTTTTGGTTTGGCTTTTTTAAATCAATTCCTATGGATAATAATTTAATTCATCATACTGAAACTTTCGATATTGCTTCAGGTTCAACTTCAGAGCAATCAAATCGTTTCACTTTGCCTTTGGGTAAAATTGTTGCTGTTGGTGTTGTAATTACTGGGGATAACTCAAGTAATATTATTGATATTGGTTTACAGTTACAAGGTTCAGACGTCTTAAAAAGAGCTGATTATCGTTTTTGGCAACCTTCTGAGGGTAGCAATTACTTTGATCGATTCAAAGCTTTTGACCATCAATCAAATGGAGGGAAATATACTTTTAGTGTAACTCCATATACAGCACTTGGGGCAAATCAAAAAGTTCAAGTCGTATTCTTATACGATCCAAATACATCTAACAATTTCAACAGATTTAGTACTTGTTAAATATGGAAAAAGCAGGATTAACAGTTACAACTATTACTGAGGATTTAAAAGAAGATTTTCAAAATGTTCTCAGCCTATCTATTCGTAATAATGGAGCATCAAACTTTACAATTCATGATGAAACTTATGCGCCAGGTGAAACTTATTATTTGCCAACTCCTGGTGGCTATCCGTTTGATTATACTTTAATGATACATTTTGATGCTCCAACTGGTAATTCTGCTTCTCTAAAGTACTTTGCACTTATGCCAACTAATAACTGTAATTCATAAACTCCGCAATTATGACTATAGATACAATCATTGAAAACCTTAAGAGTGACAAGCATTATATCGTAGATATTAGTGACGTTGCAACAGGTCAAGACATTCTAAAAAACGTAGGTGAGAAAGAAATCATTGAAAAAGGAAAAAACGTTGACGCTATATTTCAAGAACTC
>JABSPN010000486.1 GCA_013214425.1 Flavobacteriaceae bacterium
GTATGGAATAGATAAGCCAATACCAACCAAATCATTGCAGATTTTTCGACAATTGTATCACCATCCATAACAACTTCAGTACTTGCTTTACTCATGAAAAAGAAACCAAATGCCATTATTATTACTCCTACAGCCATTTTAAATAAAGAAGAAGATTCTTTTCCTTTTCTTTTCCATTTATGCCAGAACCAACCTATTGCAGTACCAAAAACAATTATAAAAAATGCATTTATAGATTGAAACATTGCTGCTGGAACAGTATTCCCTATAAGTGGTAATGCAAAGCTTAATTCTCTATTAGTTTTTTGCTCAGTATATAAACTCATCAAACCTCCTGCTTGCTCAAAAGCTCCCCAAAAAACTATAATAATTAGAAACGACAAAAACATGACTAGCATCCTATCTTTTTCTTTATTAGTTAAAGGCTTCTTCATTAGTTCTTTATCTGGAGAGTCTTTTTTCCCAAGAAAATCACCAACTCCTTGTAAATATTTTAAACCAAACATATAAACTAATTGCCCCAGAGCCATTCCAATTCCTGCTAATCCAAATCCTGTATGCCAACCATACTTAGCAGCAACAGCACCAACTGCAAGAGCTCCAAAAAACGCACCTAGGTTTATCCCAATATAAAAAACATAAAACCCTCTATCTCTTCTATCATCACCTGGTTTATACAAACCTCCAACCATTGTAGAAATGTTTGGTTTTAGAAAACCTACACCTATTACGATTAATACTAAACCTGTGAAAAACGCCCATTGTGCATCAACCGCCAGTATTCCATGTCCTAGACATAATAATAGCCCTCCTAACATTACCGCCTTCTTTTGTCCAATTATCTTATCCGCAATAATACCACCAGGAATTGATGTTAAGTACACAAACATTGTATATGTACCATAAAATGATAATGTTTCAGCATTAGTCCATCCATATCCTGATTGAGGATCTCCCAAAATTACTGGAGCTGCTAAAAATAATGTAAGAATTGCTCTCATACCATAGTACGAAAACCTTTCCCACATTTCAACAAAAAATAATACATAGAGACCTTTTGGGTGACCTAATAATTCTCCTTGACGAGTTTGAGGTGTATTTTTCATATTTTACATTATAAGTTTTCTTTAATAAAGTCTGTCATCTTATTGTAAAGATGCAAACGTGTGTTTCCTCCGTAAATCCCGTGATTTTTATCTGGATAAATGGCAAAATCAAAAGGCTTATTCGCTTGAATCAAAGCTTCTGCCATACGCATCGCATTTTGTACATGTACATTATCATCTGCTGAACCGTGAACTAATAAGTATTTTCCTTTTAATAACTCTGGATAGTTAAACGGTGAGTTGTCATCATATCCTGCTGGATTTTCCTGAGGTGTTCTTAAATATCTTTCTGTATAAATGGTATCGTAAAATCTCCAGGATGTTACCGGAGCAACTGCTATAGCCATACTAAACACATCGTTACCTTTTAACAAACAATTGGTACTCATATGACCCCCAAAACTCCATCCCCAGATTCCGATTCTTTTTGCATCGACATAATCTAAAGCGCCTAACTTTCTCGCCGCAGCGATTTGGTCTTCTGTTTCTAAACCAACCAAATTTAAATAGGTAACTTTCTTAAAGTCCCTTCCTTTATATCCAGTTCCTCTTCCATCAACACAAGCAACTATGTATCCCTCTTGTGCTAACATATAATACCAGTAATCGTTAGAACCGTTCCAACGGTTTGCAACCGATTGACTCCCAGGCCCTGAATATTGATACAGTAATAGTGGATACTCCTTATTAGGATCAAAATTCTTAGGCTTAATCATCCACATATTCAAATCATTCCCGTTCACATTGATCGTAGAAAACTCTTTTGGGCTAAATGCATACTGATCTACTTTAACCTTCAGTCTGCTATTGTCTTTTAAGTCTTTTAATTTCTTTCCGTTTTTTGCTGAATGCAAGGTGAATTCAGGAGGTGTAGTAGCATTAGAGAATGTATTGATAAAATAGGTGAAATTCGCACTAAACGCAGCGCTGTTTGATCCAGTTTTACTACTCAATCTCTTTTTTCCTGAACCATTAATCTTTATGGAATAGATATCTCTATTGATAGATCCATTCTCTACCGATTGATAATAAATTGTTTTTGACTTCTCATCATAACCGTAATAATTGGTCACTTCCCAATTTCCTTTAGTTACCTGAGTCTTTAACTTTCCTTCACTTCCGTAGTGATAGATGTGATTGTATCCGTCTTTTTCGC
>JABSPN010000487.1 GCA_013214425.1 Flavobacteriaceae bacterium
CCTACCCCATCTTGCATAAGGGATAAACGGTTAGATTGTTCACCTACTAATAGGGAACGTGAGCTGGGGTTAGACCCGGTTAGATTGTTCACCTACTAATAGGGAACGTGAGCTGGGTTTAGACCGTCGCGAGACAGGTTAGTTTTATCCTACTATTACAATTATATCACATTTATAGCAAGCTCATTTAGTACGAGAGGAACCGTATGCACTCATTTATGATTTATTAAGTTGATTGACTTGTCAGTGCCAAAAACCTGCTATGTGAGAGCTAACAATTGAATGCCTCTAAGTTGGAAACACTGCTACTTATTGTGATATTTAAATGTATAATACATTGAATTATAATTTAAAAGAATATTTTAATTTTACTTGGAGTAAAATGTAACTAAGTTGTGTTCAAATATATGCGTTTGAGATAGTATAATAACGGTATATTATGACAGTAGTATTGTTTAAATTCGAGTTGGCTTGTACAACGATTTTTTGAGATTTGACTTGCATTATAGTATGATAACTTTTATAATTTTGAATTCGAGATTAACTGAATACCTATTTTATTTTTTTTTTAATACTGGATACGTAGATGACACGCCTTAAATGCTGGATTCGTAGATGACACGCCTTATTCTACTTCGTTATACTTTATGTAATATAAACACCTATAGATATTAGTGAGATTTAGTGTTCACAAAATACTATATGAGATAAGCCAGCAGAATAATTATTCAAATAAATGATACATATTTGTTAGATTTTTATATTCTTTAATTTTTTTGAAAGGGAAAAGGGAGAGATTCAACTTTTTAATACTCATTTCAAACAATTCAATCAGAAAGATGTGTAAAAACGACTTGGTCACAAAATTAAGTAATTATTGGAAATGATTATACCATTATGATACTTATGAAAAGAATTAGAAATAAATGATAAATTTTTGCTTGATTTGTATATTCTTTAAATATGTTTAAAAGAAAAAAGGAAAATATTAAATTTTTTAAACTCATTTTAAACAATTCATTCAGAAAGATTAGTAAAAAGAGTTGGTTTAAAAATTAAGTAATTATAAGAATTGTTTATACCATTATGATACTTATAAAAGATGTATGTTCTTTGTTCTCTATAATGTATATGGGGTGAGTTTAAAAATAGTCAAGAGGGTAAAATATTAATAATTATATTTTTTTAAACTGTGATTGCATGTATTTGCGTGTTAGTTCATAAATATATTTGAAATAATGATTAAAATAATTGTTTAACCAATCCAATTATATATTATGGTCTAACAATAAACGTACCATAGTTTAAAATTAATTGCAGCACAAGTCATTCACTATTTGTAGATAAAACTAAAATATTATTTTTAAAATAGCAAATATTTATTAAGCATATAGCCATTCGGATAATATTATTTTCTGAAGTATATTTGATCTATTTATTGTTATATTTTTATTCCTTATTAAGATCGAAATAAACAAAATAGTGAGTGTAAATAATATGAAGAATATATTAGGAGGGTATCACATGTCAGAGATACATATGAATGCATAGGAGAAATTCTTTCAGAATGCTTAGTTAAAGGTGATACGTATATGCATATCTGGTTGATCCTGCCAGTAGTCATATACTTGTCTCAAAGATTAAGCCATGCATGTCTCAGTTCTTTCATTTTGTATACAATAGATTGCGAATGGCTCAGTATAACAGTTACCATTGGTTTGAATAATTATTTATGTGGATAACTTTGGAATTTCTTCAGCTAATACATGGTACAATATATATATAGATATAACTGTATTATTTTGATATGTATATAGCTTTTTTATATCAAACCAAAATGTGTGTACATTATGGAAGGTTTATAATTGTTACTAACAGATTGCTTTACAAGTGGCAATTCATTAAAATTTCTGACCTATCAGTTAATTAGATGCGTCTTGATCTTTTGAGGCATTCACGGGTAACAGAGAATTAGGGTCCTGTTCCGGAGAGGGAGTCTGCGAAATAGCTACCACATCTAAGGAAGGCAGCAGGCACGTAAATTACCCAATTTTGATTAGTAGAGGTAGTGACAATATATCATAATATTTTGCCTATTGGTTATGTAATTGTATTGAGAATAATATAAATACCTTATCTATAAGTTAGTGGAGGGCAAGTCTGGTGCCAGCAGCCGCGGTAATTCCAGCTTCAAAAGTATATGTTAACAATGCTGCAATTAAAAAGTTCATAGTCGAACTTTTCAGATTTTTATTTATA
>JABSPN010000488.1 GCA_013214425.1 Flavobacteriaceae bacterium
CTATAACCAATTCAGTTACTCCTGTCCACTCATTTCCTCCTAAAACCTTTTTCCAATTTTTTCCTCCATCAGTTGTTTTATATAATCCTCTCTCACCACCTGAACTCCATAACGGACCTTGAGAAACTGCCCAAATGGTATTAGAATCTTCAGGATGAATAACGATTTTAGATAAATGCTCCGACTTTTTAAGCCCCATATTCTTCCATGACTTTCCGTCGTCATGACTTACATAAATTCCATCTCCAAAGGCCACATGTCTACCTCCTACATTTTCTCCTGTCCCTACCCAAATTGTATGTGGGTTATTGGGGTCAATGGTAATGGCTCCAATTGAATATGATTTTTGACTATCGAAAATTGGTTTCCAGGTAGTTCCTGAATTGGTTGTTTTCCAGACTCCACCTGACCCTACGGCGATATACCAAATATTTTCATTATGTGGATGTATGGCGATATCAGCAATTCTTCCTGAGGTGAATGCTGGTCCAAGATTCCTGAGTTTTAATCCTGAAAAAGTTTTACTTTCAATTTTTTGAGCCTGCAAAGGGAGTGTAAGCACGACCAATAAGATGAATAAAGTTCCTAGTTTAAAGTGTGATTTCATTATTGAATATAATTAATTGAATGGATTGTTTTAATATCCTGCTGCTTGTCCATCTTTTCGGCTTTCTGAAGCCCCGTGATAGACTTTATTTTTATCGTCCCAAAGAATCGCTTGATAGCCTCCATAAACGCCTCTAGCTGTTCCAATACGATGGCCTTTATCCATCAAACCTCGAATGGTACTATAGGGTATTCCCGATTCTGCTCTGATCGTTCCGGTATTAGTCGTAATAGCCCCCATAGGACTTGCGCCTCCTGTATGATCCCATCTGGGTGCATCACCAGCTTCTTGAAGATTCATACCGAAATCAACTAAATTCATAACAATTTGTGTATGTCCCATAGGCTGAAAATCACCTCCCATCACTCCAAAACTTACAAAAGGCTTTCCATCTTTGGTAATAAAAGCTGGGATAATAGTATGAAACGGACGCTTACCAGGTTCATACGTATTGGCTTGTCCGGGTTTTAAACTGAACAGCTCTCCTCTATCTTGTAGCATGAAACCCAATTTTGGCGGAGCCATTCCTGAACCCATTCCGCGGTAATTACTTTGTATTAAGGAAATCATTGTACCCTCTTTATCAGCCACAGTCATATAAATAGTTTCTCCTGCTGAAATTTCTCCTGCTGAATACTTACCAGCACGTTCTCCTATTTTAGCTCTTCTTTTATTTGCGTATTCTTCTGAAAGTAATTCTGAAACTGGAACATTAGCGAAGTCCATATCAGCATAGTATTTCGCTCGATCTTCAAATGCTAACTTTTTTGCTTCAGTAAAAAGGTGTAAATGTTCGGTACTTCCGAATTTAATATTAGAAAAGTCATAGCCATTTAGGATTTGTAGCATTTGTAAGGCTGCAATTCCTTGTCCGTTTGGTGGTAATTCCCATACATCATAGCCTCTGTAATTCACTGAAACAGGCTCTACCCATTCCGATTTATGATCGGCTAAATCTTTTTCAGAAAGAAATCCGCCTTCTTCTTTGATAAATTTGGCAATCGTTTTGGCAATATCTCCTTTATAAAAAGCATCTCGACCGCCTTCAGCAATCATTTTATAGGTATTCGCTAAATATGGATTCTTGTAGACTTCTCCTTCTTGTGGGAGTTTCCCTCCATTTTGTGTTTTATACGTATCTTCTATATTCGGAAAACCTTGAGACTCAAAAAACGGAACACTTCTGTTTAAATACCAGGCAATGAGCTCTGTTAAAGGAAACCCTTTTTCAGCATAAGCAATGGCTGGAGAAAGAACTTCAGGCATAGGTTTCGAACCAAATTTTTTGTGCAATTCAAACAAACCATCTACAGCTACGGGTAAGCTTACCGGTAAAGCACCATGAGAAGGGATTTTTATCAGGTTATTTTTTTTAAAATACTCCAGAGTAAGATTTTGAGGCGATCGACCGCTGGCATTGAGGCCGTATAATTTTTTAGTTTTTCCATCCCAGACAATAGCAAAGAGGTCTCCTCCTATTCCACATCCTGTGGGTTCCATCAATCCAAGTGTTGCATTGGCTGCTATGGCAGCGTCTATGGCGTTTCCACCATTTTTCAGGATATCTAAGCCAACTTGAGTGGCTAAAGGATGACTGGTGGCCACCATTCCGTTTTGTCCAAGTACCTCAGAACGTGTAGCAAATGCT
>JABSPN010000489.1 GCA_013214425.1 Flavobacteriaceae bacterium
ATATCTTGATACTTCTGGACAGTTACGTCTACTACGGTTGGTGGGATTATCGTTTTTAACATTAATTTTTTTAGCTTCCTTATAGACTAATTAATGGGATTGCAAATGGATAAGGAGCCTAAGAAGAAGAAAGTCTTTTTGGGAATCAGTTTAGTAGTGAACTTAGGGGCGTTATTTTTTTTTAAATACTGCGATTTTTTTATTCAGAATTGGGTTGATTTTTGCAGTCAATTTGGGATTAAATCCAATATTTCGTCACTCAATATCATTTTGCCTGTAGGGATTTCTTTTTATACTTTTAAGACACTTAGCTATACGATTGATGTTTACAGAGGAAAGCTAAAACCAACTTCAGATTTTATCAATTTTGCAACCTATGTTAGCTTTTTTCCGCAATTAGTTGCTGGACCTATTGAGAGGGCAACAAACCTATTACCTCAGTTTTTTAAAGAGAGAAAGTTTGATTACCAGTAAGCAATGTCTGGGATATATTTAATCGTTTGGAGGTTCTTTAAAAAATTTGTTATTGCCGATACCTGTGCTATTTATGTAAATGAAATTTTTGATGCTAATAAAGAATTTAATTCCCTTACCTTAAGTTTAGGAGCGATATACTTTGCTTTTCAGATTTATGGAGATTTTAGCGGTTATTCTGATATTGCCATTGGTACTTCGAGGTTGTTCGGCTTTGATTTGATGAAAAACTTTAACGATCCTTATTTCTCAAGAAATATTTCAGAATTTTGGAGAAGGTGGCACATCTCTTTGTCTACCGGGTTTAGAGATTACCTTTATATTCCTTTAGGAGGATCTAGAGTAGGTTTGTGGAAAAAGCTTAGAAACGTATTTGTCATATTCATTGTAAGTGGTTTTGGCATGGAGCGAATTGGACATTTATTGTATGGGGGGGGCTTAATGCACTTTTTTTTGTTCCAGAGTTATTAAGTGATAACAACAGAAAGTATCTTGATACTATTTCCAAAACACGATATCTTCCAACATTTAAAGAAGGTTTTAAAATTGTACTGACTTTCACACTCAGTACATTTACCTGGATCTTTTTTAGATCTGCTAATATTGGTGAAGCATTTCATTATATTACGAAAATAGTCATGTTTGATGCCGATTTTAACTTCATGTATTTAAGTATAGATCGTTATGCTTTCGAAGTACTTCCTTTAATTGGATTGTTTGTTCTAATAGAGTGGTTCTCTAGAGATCATGAAAGTCCAATTTTTGGAAAAATGAAATCCGTAAAGGTGTTGCTTATATTGTTGTTAACTTGTGTGTTAGGAGTGTTTTCAGATCATTCCGAGTTTATTTATTTCCAGTTTTGATGAAGAGGTTTTTATTACATATAGCAGGATTCTTAGTGCTCTTTCTTCTGGGACTTATTGTATTGGATTGGGGCTACACCTATACCTTTAAGCATGCTGCTCCAAGGAATAAGTTAAAGTATGCTATGCAAATGGATGAAACAACTTACGATGCTGTTTTTTAGGGTCTTCAAGAGTGACAAATACAATTAACACTGAGGTTTTTACAGATCATGAAATACAGGCCATCAATTTTGGTGAGGAAGGTGCAGAGTTATCCAAAAGCTTACTTCTTTTTAAGGTGCTACTCAACAGAGGAGTTAACATGAAGAAAGTATTTTTGCAAGTAGATTACTTATATAATTTAGAGGCAACTAACACAATTGCTAATGCCGATCTTCTTCCTTATTTAAGAGATCCTTTTTTTGAAAATTATCTAAGAGAAAATAATGTTGAAAACTTTAACGCAAATTATTATATCCCGTTTTATCGATATATGACCAATGGCTACAAAATCGGGGTGAGAGAATTTACCATGAGCGCCGTTAATAAAAAAGCCAATATCGATTTTAAGAATGGCTACGCAGCTAAATACGGTAGGAAAGGAGATGCTTTAAATGTTGTTAACTTACCAGATCATCTTAAGGGAAGAAATTCATTAATAGACGAGTTGATGCAGATTTGTCAAGTGAATAACATAGAGTTAGTCTTTTTTACAGCACCTTATTGTGATTTAGTAAACGACAATTGATATTTTGATAAACTAGCTACACGATTACCTAATTATTATAATTTTTCTGATTCGATACGATCAGAAGAGATGTTTTATGATTGTTCTCATTTAAATGATAAAGGAGCAGAACAGTTTTCGAAGTTGCTTTTCGATAAGTTTTTTACGACTCGTTAAGTGTGTCCATTAGGATAGTACATCCTTC
>JABSPN010000049.1 GCA_013214425.1 Flavobacteriaceae bacterium
TAAATCGATATAAATATTTTCCTGATCAAAGTACTCCCATACATCCACAACATTTCCTAAATAGGCGAGTGATACCACTTCTTTATTTTCTTTAGCTTTTCTAACACGCTGCACTAAAGAGTTGATGTCTTTGTGTACTTCATCGATCCAGCCTTGAGAATGACGTATTTCTGTAATCTTTGGGTTTACTTCTGCGCAAACAGTTATACATCCGGCAATGTTGCCTGCTTTTGGTTGCGCTCCAGACATTCCTCCAAGTCCAGCAGTAACAAATAGTTTCCCTGCTAAACCTTCTCCGTTTTTAGAGATTTTTCTTCCTGCGTTTAGTACTGTAATGGTAGTTCCATGAACAATACCTTGTGGTCCTATATACATATAACTTCCAGCAGTCATTTGTCCGTATTGAGTGACACCTAAGGCATTGAATTTTTCCCAGTCATCAGGTTGAGAATAATTCGGAATCATCATACCGTTAGTCACGACAACTCTAGGTGCATTAGTATGAGAAGGGAATAAACCTAATGGATGACCTGAATACATAACCAAAGTTTGTTCATCTGTCATTTCTGAAAGATATTTCATGGTAAGCAGGTATTGCGCCCAGTTAGAAAAAACTGCTCCATTTCCTCCGTAGGTGATGAGTTCATGCGGATGTTGTGCTACAGCATAATCCAGATTGTTTTGGATCATATGCATAATGGCTTTGGCTTGTAATGACTTCCCAGGATACTCTTCTATTGAACGCGCATACATTTTATAATCTGGGCGGAAGCGATACATGTAGATTCTACCGTAGGTATTTAATTCATCTGAAAACTCCTTTGCTAATACATCATGGTGTTTTTTGTCAAAATAACGCAAAGCGTTTCTGATGGCTAATTTTTTTTCATCGGCCGAAAGTATTTCCTTTCTTTTTGGCGCATGATTGATTGAGGTGTCGTAAGTTTTTACTGGTGGTAATTCGTTAGGGATCCCTTGTTTAATATGTTCTTTAAATGTCATGTTTAGTTTTTTTAACTCACTTATGTGAGGTGCTAATAAAAGCGTTAGTGATTGAAAAATTGTTGGAGCTCTTTCCTGAGAGGAAAAGCGACTTTGAAAGCACGACCCAAAGGGTAACGCCCAGCAAAACTAGGGATAGCGGATATCTGCTCTATGATAAGAGGTTGATATAGTGATTTTATATCTCAAGAATATGAAATCCATCTACGACTTTTTTTTAACAGTATTCGTTTTTTTATCAAATCCATACGGACAATGGCGACAGCCGCTTTCACAACAGTATCCTCTCTTAAGATGATACTGTTCAGTAAAGCATTTATAGCCTTCGGGTGTTAAGTAATAGTCACCCTCTTCTATAGGGATTTGTTTTTTTAACATGCACAAATATACTCATTGTATCATAAATAATTCACGTCAAATTATATTCAAACGATAAAATGGCACAGTATGTGGCTTATTTTGGTAATTACTGATAAATTAAGTAATTTAATTAAAAGTTTTGAGGGCTTATGATTTTAATTTCTAAACGAATTATTCCAAAACAATTTTTGGGTCTCACTTTATGGCCTTTTGTGATCTTAAAAAGAGATGATTTAAAGGATGATGAGGTATTGGTGAATCACGAGAATATTCATTTAAGACAACAATTAGAATTGTTGGTATTACCATTTTATTTTTGGTACAGTTTAGAATATTTGATTCGATTAATCCAATATAGGGATGCTTATAAAGCATATAGAAACATTTCTTTTGAGAGAGAAGCTTATGCTATGGAATATGATTTAGCTTATACCAAAAAACGCCCAATTTGGTCGTTTATGAAATATTTGTTACACTAAGGAAAATAGGTGATTCAATACTGTATGGTTTACTTCTTCCTGGCTTTGAATAGTTTTTTCAAAAGGATTTAGTTTTGAAAGCCCGATAGGTAATCTGACATCTTCATATCTGGTTTCGATTGTGCAATTTTCTCCTTTTTTATCGGCTCTGTTTGCTGAGATATGCCATGTTAATGTTGTGTTAGATGTGCTGTCTTTTGGTTCCTCTACTTTGACACGTTTTGTGTTTTTCGGTCACATACACACTGTTATAAGCTCATTCTAATTGAATAATAACGCCTAGGATGTTTTTCGTTAACCGTGATGTTTTTCGCTAGAATGGAGTCTAAAGTGATATAAACTTCTACGTTATCAATTCTGAATCTAGTGGTATTATTTATTCTGAACACTGATTCTTTTGCGACTCTAGTACTTGCAAAATTAGTATTGACGTTAGTGCCTGTATTTCCTGTGAGTTCCCAGGGGTTATTGGTTGCAGCTCCAAATTCCAGAAGCTAAATCCACCCATTGTGTTCCATCCCTGTAGTAGAAACCAGGATTAACATCTAAAACTGTTGCGGTATTGAAGACCAATAAGCGTGGTGCTTCAGCCCCATTAATTGTGGTGGTGTCTGCTGTATAGTTAACACTACTCTTTGCATTAAAAAGCATCAATTTTACTGTAATATCTTAGACGGCATTTGCTTCTGTTGTTGTAGTTTCTGTTCCTAACTGAGCGAATGACAGGGAACAAATAAGTAGTAATATCTTTTTCATCTGACTGGCTTTTTTCTTTATTCAGTTGAGAGAAAACAGCTTATTTAGAGTAAATCGATAAAGTGTAAAAATCAACTTTTTTTTGATTGAAAAGTTCAGTTTTTTGGCTGTTAAATTTTTTAGTAGACCAAGTGAATCAAAAAAAGGCGCTCATCTGAGCGCCTTTTCAAAAGTAATTAAATATAAAGTATAAGATTATTTATTTTCTAAAGCATCAATTTTAGCTTGTAATGCTTCTATTTGAACTTGTTGCTCTTTTATTGCTTGTGTTAAAAGCGGAATTAATTGCGTGTAAGCAACAGCTTTTGCTTGTATCACAGTTTCTTCTTTTTCTGCTAACCTAGGATTTTTTACAAGATCTTTTTTGCTAAAGTTTGCATCGTTTAATGGAAGTGGTCCTTCTTTAACTAAGTTAGGTAGTACCTTTTCAACATCTTGAGCTAAGAATCCAATTTGCTCACCATTGGAAAACCCTGCATTTTTATAAATACCATCTTTTTTCATATGGTAAGTTTTTGGTTCTAACTGTTTCACAATATTTAATGCATTTGTTAATGGCTTGATATCCTTTTTAAGTCTGGCGTCTGATGTGTTAAAGATTGTTCCAGTCGTGTTTTGGTCTCCACTTGCATACAAAGCAAATCCAGCTAGTGTAGTTTCAACTCCGATAACTCCAAAAGAACCAAAAGTTGGAGAAGTTCCATCATCTGCACTAATACCTCTAACACCAAAACCATTACCTTCAGTATCGTATCCTCTAACACCAGTTGCTGCTACACCTTGAACTGCTCCTTCAATACCAGTACCTCCGTCGTTGTCTTCACCATATATTGCTGTTCCGTTAAATGTATAACCATTTATTGCGTAGGTTAAACCATTTCCGTTGTCTGTACTTGTTGGAGAAGTAGGAATCCAGTTTGTATTACCGTAAACAACTAATTTATCTAAAGAATAAAAGAAGTCATCATCTCCTAAAATTGTTCTTCCTTCAATTGTTAAACCACCTGGTTGTGCAACACCAGTTCCTCCAGTGTAAGTATCTCCAATTACTAAGTTACCAGCAACTTCAAAAGTAGCTTGTGGATTGTTTTCTCCAATTCCTACATTTCCACCGCTTGTTACTCTTACATGTTCTGTGTTGTTTGTTCTTACTACAAAATCTTGAGCATCGATAGTTCCGATAAAGTTAGTAGCAGGACTAGTTCCTGTGTTTCCTTCAATAGTCCAATCTGTAGAAGGTCTTGTTGTTAACATTACCCATTGAGTAGTGTCCCAGTAATAGAATCCTTCAGTAGCTACACCTCCAGTACCATCATTGTATACTAATGTACTTTCTACTGGTCCTCCGCCTTGTGGATTAGTAAAAGTTGTAACATCGGTTAAAGAAGTTAATCCTCCTCTTGGGATTAATAGTCCTCCAGTAGTACTAGTAATATCTAAATATGCTTCAGGAGTAGTAGTTCCAATTCCTACTTGTGCTATTGTTGTAAAGGTAGATAGCACTGCCACCATCAATAAGTAGTTTAATTTCCTCATGTTAAACTCTGGTATTTAGGTTAAGATTAGCAAAAATATACTTTTCAGGCAATTAATTTATACTGAACTCGCTGTTTAACAGATATGTTATAAAAATATCAAAAAGACTTAATTTGCGTTGTAAAATCATTAGTTAATACCCATAGAATTTTAATAATAACATAATCGGAGGTGCTATAAAAGTTCAAAATGAGTGAGTTATAAAAAAACTGGTTGACAAAAATGTGTCAACCAGTTTGGCTTTAAATAATAAATATCTAAAAAGGGAAAATCAAATTTTAAGTATTACTCATCGTCTTTTTCATGAGGAATCTTTTTATATGTCTTTTTAGGCATTTCTTGAATACCTTTTTCTCTTCTTCTGATTTGATCTGGTGTTTGTTTCTTTTCTTTAGCTGTGCTATATCCATATTCGGCAGCAGTAGCAGGAGTTCCAGAGTAACGGATTTGAGATCCATCCCACCACATTTCTTGGCCAACGGGGTTTTCAATACTTTCATCTATCATGAAGTTGTCTAGTTTTTTATCATAATCGGCAGTCATTAACTCTTCTGGATTTTCAACAGTTTCATACCCTTTCTTAGTAGCAATAGCAATCCAAGTGAATTGAACATTAGATGATCCATTAGCATTTTCTTTTACAATAAAACCATGAGCATCCGAAGCTACTAAATGTACACCATTACTTTCTCCTATTGGAGTCACTGTAACGATTACGGGTTCTTTAGAAGAAATCATAGTGCTAAAGTTTCTATCAAAAGTAATTCTTCTTTGTCCGTTTACTAAGTTGCTCATTCCTTTAGATGACACGTCAACTGTTGTCGATGTAGGTACATAAGTAGGAATTCTATCTGCTCCGTCATTATCGTTTAATTGCGTGATCACGTCATTAGTGAATTCTCTTCCATCTACATAAAGACTATAACGAGTGCCTTGCGCTGTGAATCCATAAACGGCTCCTTTAGCCCATCCACCCATTAAGCCTCCAATAGCACCGAAACCTACATTTACTTTAATATCATCTGTAGTTTGAGCTGTTCTGAATCCATTTCCAGAACCAGTGTGTCCACTTCCGCTTGTAAAACCAGCACCATCTGTGTGATCTACACCACCATTATTGTCAAAGAAGTAACCTCCGTAATAAGTTCCACCTGCAGAAGGGCGGTAACCAAGAGAACCTGAAGCATTTTGCGAAGTTCCTGCTACATTAGATCCAAATACACCAGAACTTCTTCTTCCACTTCCTCCTGAAGACTGCACATTGCCAAATACTCCGCCACTGTAGTCAGAAGCACGACTATTCATTCCTAAAAGTCCGTATCCATCAACATTCAATCCCCAAACAGCCCCAAATCCATCATTGTTATCTGCAAAACCAATAATCGCATCATTAGTTTCGCCAACAAGAGTTAAATCTGATAAAACTCCAGGGTTTCCAACATTTGTTAAGAAATAAAGTCCTAATCCAGTGCTGGTTGATTGTGTGTAAATAGCATCTGCCCCAGTGATTGTAGAAGCAAATACTGCTTGTCCTGTACTACCAATGTCAGCTCCAAAAAAACCTGCACTTCCTGTGCTTGATGTTGTAGCTCCTAAAGCAGTATCGGCATCATCTGTATTTGATTGAAAATGTATACCAGCTAAAACACCAACATCTTCTCTTACAATTACCTGGTTATTATTACCGTCGATAGAAAACATTTGTGCTTGATCGTCTGATTCAATTCTTAAATCGATGTCCTGACTTCGGTCATTTAATATAAGAACATCTTGAGCAGCTTCATCAATAGTAATGAACTCTCTTCCTCCAGCACCAAGGCTAAATTCGTCTCCTCCGTCAGACCAAATTCCTGTATCGAGGTCATTAGAGAATGCGTATAGAGGATTGTTTATTGTTCCTCTATTTCCATTATAACCAGCGATTAATTGAATGTCATTTGACCCGTCAGGTTGAGTAACTCTTAACGTTTCAACATTGTTGGTTCTAATCACTAAATCTTGACCATCTATTGTACCTAAGAAATTAGTATTTGGATTTGTTCCAGTATTACCAGTGAGCTCCCAGGCTGCAGGGGTTGTTCCACCAAGAGTAACCCATTGGGCTCCATCCCAATAGTAAAAACCAGGTGTAACATCAGAAACAGTAGCGGTATTATAGACCAATAAACTTGTTACTTCAGCTCCATTAATTGTGGCGGTGTCAGTTGTAGAAGTTAAAGCGACTCTTGGCATTAAGAATCCTCTATCTGTACTTGTGATGTCCAGTTGAGCACTAGCAGCTGGTGTGGTAGTTCCAATTCCAACCTGTGCATTGAGTGTGAATGTGCATAGATGCATAATAAATATGCATACTACCACTTTGTAGTAAGTTTTCCCCATAGTGCAATATATTTTTTACAAATTGATTAACATTACGAAGATATAACATCCTCTAACAGATAGTGTGATTTGTAACATTAAAAAGGCAATTCATCGACAAAATACTTTTTTCGTCGACGAACTGCCTAAATTTAATAAGCGATTTTTGAAATATATATTAAGGATTACTGGGTTACATATGAATTACTGTAAAATAATTACTTAGTGTGTTATTTTTTCTTCGATTGAGTTTTGGTTTGAAGAGGTGTTAATCTTCCTGGTCCAATTGGGAATCTAATTCCTTCGTGTTTTGAGCCTAAAGAACCGTCATTATCATAACTGTCGGCTCTTGTTGCTACGATTTGCCATGAGAAATCAATATTAGAGGTGCCTCCTTTTAATTCTTTTACAGTGAATCCGCTTTTGGACTTGTCTGTAACGAAAACTCCTTTACAATCACCTTCTAACTGGATAAATACTTTTAAAGGGTGCTCTTTGTCTACTTGAATGTTTCTAGCAAGAATAGGATCAATTTCTATTCTGGCTGTCCCATTGTTTAAAGTCCCAATTCCATAGTCTTGGAATAAAATTTCTGGAGCTTCTGGACAAAACATTACTCTGTCTTTTCCTTCGACATCCTCTACAACTGTTGATACAGTTCCAGCTCCTAATATTTTATAGGTTGTTCCGCCTGTTCTCAATCCAACGTAAGCATAATCTTGAGTTCCTCCATTGTTATCTTGGTTTCCGTCAAAATATCCTCCAAAAGTTATTGTTCCTGCCGGTCCACCGCTATCTCTAGCTGCTACCATAGCTACAGGTGTGTTGCTTAATGTCAAGTCACCTCCAACAAAATATCCACCATATCTATCACCAGTGTTATTTGTTGCCATAGCAAAAATCCCCGATTCAGATCCATTACCTACTAGACCAGATGAAAGTCCTGCAAGAGAAGTGATAGTAGTGGTTCCGTTAGCGATACCACCAACTCCATGACCATTAGCGGCATCTAAACTTACACCAACCATACCATAACTTCCAGATGTTGCTGTACGATTTTCACCATAAACACCCCATCCAGATCCATAGGTATAACCGTTAATTGCGAAACTTCCTGCACCTGCGTGAGCTGTGAATAAATCTACCGGTCCGTAAGGAGACCCTTGTGCAACATATATGATGTCGTTTCCACCGTCAACATAAAATATGTTGTTATCATTATTTGATTCTATTCTGAAGTTGATATCATCGCTATCTTCATTAAAGATAATTACATCCCCTTCTGTTGCTCCTTCATCTATTGTAATAAATTCCTGGCCACCAGCTCCTAAGCTGAATTCATCTCCTCCATCAGTCCAAATACCAGTATTAGTGTCACTTGCAAATGAATAGAATGGTCTAAATTCATTTCCACCAGTAGCAGAGGCTAACATTTGATCATTATTGTTAAGTCTTAATATTTGAGCGTTGTTAACTCTGAAAGATACATCAATAGCATCAGTAGTACCAATAAAATCAGCAGCAGGGTTAGTTCCAGCATTTCCAGCTAATTCCCAAGCTGCGGGAGCAGTTGAAATTAATGGAATCCAAAAAGTACCTCCCCAATAATAAAATCCAGGGGTCACATCGGCGACTGTTGCAGTATTATAAACTAAAAGTGCAGTAGCTTCTGCTCCATTAATAGTTGCTGTATCTACAGTAGATGTTAAGGCTACACGAGGCATTAAAAATCCTTGATTCGTACTCGTTACATCCAAAATTGAACTCTGATCAGGAGTAGTCGTTCCAATTCCTATTTGTGCATTTGTTTGCGCAGTAAATGCGACTAAAATTAAAAATCCAAAGAGAGTAGTTTTCAATCGCATATTATTTTTTTTTGATTTATATACTGCTAATTTAGCAATAAAAACACCCTTATATTAAATATATCCCAATATTAATTGGGTTTTTCGATAAAATACATAATTTTATAGTTAAACGTTTTGACTTCGTATTTTAACTTGTAAATGTTACATTTAATCTATTCTTTTATTGTGTGTTAACTATCATTCATTAGTGTCTTTTTCTGCTCTGATTTTGAGCATCAGGCCTAGTAATTCTTAACACTTAAGTGCTATTGTTTCTAATAGATATATCCTTGGCATCAGTTGTCCCCAAGAAGTTCAAAGCAGGATTGGTGCCTGTATTACCATTGTCGTTCCAGAAGTTCAAGGTGATAAATTAACTCAAATGGTTCCGTTCCAGTAATAGAAAAAAAAGCAAAACTAATTTTACAAGTCTTTGGTTTTGAGTAGTTTTGTAGACTAGGCTAAAGTTTTGAGGTAAAACTATGGGAACAGTGTAATGATAGAGATAAATCCTCAGTAAAGACATATATATATAATATCAATTCACTAAAAAAATTGTTAAAAAATAATAATATCGGATTAATTGAAATAAAAAATACCGAAAATATTAAAATAGAATCTGATTTTTTGAATAAAAACCAAGTATTTCTTACTGTTAAAAGAGAAGATCTGATTCATAAATATATCTCCGGAAATAAATTTAGAAAACTGAAATACAATATTATAGAGGCAAAAAAGCAGCATAAGCAGACGCTATTGAGTTTTGGTGGAGCCTATTCTAATCATATTGAAGCTTTGTCATTTGCAGGACATGAATTGGGTATGAATACTATCGGTTTGATAAGAGGAGATGAGCTGTCAGGTCAACCATTAAATCCAACTTTAACTAGGGCTTTTCGTAACGGTATGAAGTTAGTTTTTATAACCCGTAAGCAATATAGTAGAAAAGAGGAAAAAGTTTTTTTAATGGAATTAAAAAATGATTTTGGTGATTTTTATTTAATTCCTGAGGGTGGTACTAATCATTTGGCAGTTCTGGGTTGTGAAGAAATTATTGGCCATCAGGAGCACGAATTTGATGTAATTGCTTCTTCTGTTGGAACTGGAGGGACTATTTCAGGAATAATCAACGCTTCGTCATGCAGTCAGAAGGTAATAGGGTTTTCCGCATTAAAAGGTGATTTTTTAAAAGACTATATTGTAGATAAGGTGAATAAAGATAATTGGGAACTCAATGAAGAGTATCATTTCGGAGGTTATGCTAAAGTGACCAATGAATTGATTGATTTTATTAATAACTTTAAAATGGAAACAGGGATTCCTTTAGATCCTATCTATACAGGTAAAATGATGTTTGGAATTTATGATTTGATAAAAAAAGGAAAATTTCAAAAAAATACGAGTATTTTAGCAATTCATACTGGAGGTTTGCAAGGGATAGATGGTATGAATCAAGTATTGCAAAAAAAAGGAATGAAGTTAATAGTTTAAAATTATGAATAGAGTAGTTGTTGTAATATTGTTAGGAATGTTGGTAAGCTGTGGAAGTACAAGAGTAATAACCACAAAAGATGATAGGTATCAAAAACCAGATAACTCAAATCAAACTACTGAGACGGGTACTATTAATAAAATGAATCAAAGTAGTCAAAATACGAACACTAATACTTCCGATTCTCATTCATCAAATACTAGTAATTCTAATTCAGGAAAAAGTAAAGTAGAGCGATATATCGATAGATATAGCGCAATTGCTATACATGAAATGAAAGAATACGGTGTTCCTGCGAGTATAACCTTAGCTCAAGGGATTTTAGAATCTGGAGCAGGTGAAGGTGATTTGACCAAACGCGCTAATAATCACTTTGGGATTAAATGTCATGGATGGACAGGTGAGAAGGTGTATCATGATGATGATGAAAAAGGTGAGTGTTTTAGGAAGTATCCAGATCCTGCAGAATCATTTAAAGATCATTCACTTTTTCTTGTGAACAGAAAACGATACGCAGGTTTGTTCAAGTTGAGAAAAACAGATTATAAAGGCTGGGCAAAAGGTTTAAAAATTGCGGGCTATGCAACAGATCCAAAATACCCAAACAAATTAATTACTCTAATTGAAAGGTATCGATTAGATAAATATGATACAGGGAATTCTGGAGGTAGTAATGAACAACCTCAGGAAAATACAGCAGGAAAGTCAACCGATGTTTACAATCAATATTTGGTAAAAAAAGGGGATACGTTATATTCAATTTCTAAAAAAGTAGGCTTAACTGTTGAAGAGTTGATGTCATTAAATCAATTAGAGTCGGCTAACATTAGCGTTGATCAAGTACTAAAAATTAAATAATCCATTTATATGTTATACCAGAGAAGTAGTGCTTTATTTGCTGAAGCGAAGAAAGTGATTCCAGGTGGTGTGAATTCTCCAGTAAGAGCTTTTAAAGCGGTTGGAGGTGATCCGATTTTTGTAAAAAAAGCTAAAGGAGCTTATTTATTCGATGAAGACGATAATCATTATGTAGATTATATTAACTCCTGGGGTCCCATGATTTTGGGACATGCTCATGAAAAAGTTATAGAGGCCATTATTAATAAAACCAAATTAGGAACTTCTTTTGGTACTCCTACCGAAATTGAAACAGAAATAGCAAAATTAGCTATTGAAATGGTGCCTAATATTGATAAAATTAGATTTGTTAATTCGGGAACTGAGGCCTGTATGAGTGCTGTGAGATTAGCGAGAGGTTTTACTAATAGAGAGAAGATTATTAAGTTTTCAGGGTGTTATCACGGACATTCAGATGCATTTTTGATTCAGGCAGGTAGTGGAGCCGTTACTTTTGGGACACCTAATAGCCCGGGAGTCACTAAAGGGACAGCAAAAGATACCTTATTGTCTCGGTACAACAATATTGATGAGGTTAGCACTATTATAGAGGCGAATAAAGATAAAATAGCCTGCATTATTATTGAACCAGTTGCAGGAAATATGGGTTGTATTCCCCCTAAAGAAGACTTTTTAAAAGCACTGAGAGAATTATGTGATCAAAATGGAATTTTATTAGTGTTTGATGAGGTGATGACTGGTTTTAGGTTAGCCAGAGGTGGAGCTCAGGAATTGTTTGGTATAATGGCTGATATTGTTTGCTTCGGAAAAGTAGTGGGGGGAGGCTTACCAGTAGGAGCTTTTGCAGCTCGAGATGAAATCATGAATTATTTAGCACCTTTAGGACCAGTTTATCAAGCTGGAACTCTTTCTGGAAATCCTCTAGCAATGGCTGCTGGTTATGCGATTTTATCTGAATTAAATAATAATCCTGAAATTTTTAATACGCTTAAAGAGAAAACAGACTACCTGGGTAAAGGTATGGATGCTG
>JABSPN010000490.1 GCA_013214425.1 Flavobacteriaceae bacterium
AACCTTGTGGCATTATGATATGAAGCAGCCAATGAGTAGCTACTTGGTTGCTTTGGCTATTGGGAAATATAAAAAGTATGAGATTCAATCAGAATCAGGAATTCCTATAGAAATGTATGCGTATCAGGGCGATGACCAATATGCAGAACCTACCTATCGTTTTACCAAACAGATTTTTGATTTTCTTGAACAAGAAATTGGCGTACCCTATCCGTGGCAAAATTACAAGCAAGTTCCTGTAAAGGATTTTTTATATGCGGGTATGGAAAATACGACGTTGACGATTTTTTCTGATAATTTACTGACTGATAAAACAGGTTTTTTAGATCAGAATTATGTGAATGTCAATGCGCATGAATTGGCACATCATTGGTTTGGAGATTTAGTTACTGAAACGCATGGAACGCATCATTGGCTGCATGAAGGTTTTGCAACCTATTACGCTTTATTAGCAGAGAAAGATGTATTTGGAGAAAACTATTACTACTACGAGTTGTATAAGACTTCCAGACAACTTGTTGAGGCACAGAAAACCGATACGATTCCTTTAATGAACCCCAAAGCCAGTTCATTAACTTTTTATCAGAAAGGAGCCTGGGCTTTACATCGACTTCGTGAAATAATAGGGGATAAGACTTTTAAAACTTCAGTAAAACGCTATTTAAATACCTACCAATTCAAAAATGTAGAGACCGATAACTTTATTAATATAGTTGAACAGGAAAGCAAAAAAGATTTGTCAGGCTTTGTTGATACATGGCTAAAAGACACAACTTTTCCTGAAGAAGAGGTCAAGCAGTCACTTAGTAAGAACAAAATGTGTCGTATTTTATTCGATGGAATTGATTTAGATAAATACAACACACAACCTAGTATTATGTTGGAATATTATCCCGTAAATTATGAATTGGTTGATGCTGCTGTTGAAAAGCCTGAGCATAAATATTCCAAAGCTATTATTGAGGTTATTCTCAATTCGCCACCAATAGAAGCCTATCGATTGGATAAGATTCGTCAATATCTCGCTGGAGCTTTTCCGAAGATACCTGAAGAATACAAGAAAGGATATGAGACTTTATTGAGCGACCCTTCCTACATAACAAAAGAGTCGGCTTTAATCAATTTATGGATTAATTTTCCTGAAGACAGGGCGAAGTATTTAGATGCAACCAAAGGAGTGATGGGCTTTAAAGATAAAAGCCTGCGATCCTTATGGTTGGCTTTAGCAACTGTTACTGAAGGTTATGATGTCGACAAGAAAAACGATTATTTCTTTGAATTGATTGATTATACGAGTCCGAAACACGGATTTGATGTACGTAGACATGCTTTTGTGTTCTTAGATCGAATTCAGGGTTTTAATGAAGAAGCAATCAAGAACTTGCTAGAAGCCACTAGACATCATAATTGGAGGTTTAAAAAGAACGCCAAAAACTTGTTGAAGCAACTAAAGAAGAATCCGAATTACACTAAGTGGATTGAGAAGTATGAATAGCGATGGCAATATCAATAAAAATGAAAATGAAATGTAAGAAAGATTTAAGTGATTTTATATATTTCCATAACGCATAACGCATAACGCATAACCCATAACCCAAAAGCAATTACTGATGTCTATTACCAATAATATTCATATATTTAATGGGCAGTAGTTTTTAACATACTAGAAATGAATCAAAAAATATATCAAGTTGACGCGTTTACAAATAAAGTGTTTGGAGGGAATCCAGCAGCTGTTTGTCCTTTAGACAATTGGTTGTCTGACGAGGTGATGCAAAACATCGCAATGGAAAATAACCTGGCAGAAACTGCTTTTTATGTCAAACAACCCAATCATTATGAATTGCGCTGGTTTACTCCAGCTGTTGAGGTTGATTTATGTGGGCATGCAACTTTAGCGGCTGCTCATGTTCTATTTCATAATGAAGGGTATCAAGGCGAAATGATTCGCTTTATGTCACCAAGGAGTGGAGAACTAACAGTAAAGAGAGAAGGAAAACAATTAACACTTAATTTTCCTAAAGATATTTATGAAGATGTCCCCTTGTTGGATGTTATAGTAGACGGATTTAATATCAAACCAAAGGCTGTACTAAAAGGAAAAACCGATTATGTATTTGTTTATGATTCCGAAGAAGAGATACTAAAAATGAATCCTGATTTTGGTGTGATTAAGAAATTAGATTGCAGAGGGATTATAGCAACATCTCCTGGCAATGATGTCGATTTTGTATCGCGTTTTTT
>JABSPN010000491.1 GCA_013214425.1 Flavobacteriaceae bacterium
GAAAACTCTTGTCCTAATGTAAGCGGAGTTGCATCCATTAAATGCGTTCTTCCAATCTTAACCACATTAGCAAAAGCTTTGGCTTTTGCATCAAGAGTATTACGTAATTGTGCTACTCCAGGAATAGTATTTTCTACCACTTTCTTGTAAGCAGCGATATGCATTCCTGTAGGGAAAGTATCATTAGAGGATTGAGATTTGTTCACATCATCATTAGGTTGAATAGTCTTTTCACCTTCACCAATTATCTTACCAGCAATTTGATGTGCTCTATTGGCAATCACCTCATTACAATTCATGTTAGATTGTGTTCCAGAACCAGTTTGCCAAATAACTAACGGGAATTGATCGTCATGTTTACCCTCTAATATTTCATCACAAGCCTGACCAATAAGATCTCTTTTCTCTTCAGATAAAACACCTAATTCGCAATTAGTAAAAGCAGCCGCTTTTTTTAAGTAAGCGAAACCATATACTACTTCTAAGGGCATAGAAGCTGCTGGACCAATTTTAAAGTTATTTCTAGAGCGTTCAGTTTGCGCTCCCCAGAGTTTATCGGCAGGTACTTTTACCTCACCCATTGTATCTTTTTCTATTCTGTAATTCATGGATAATAGATTTTGTGCAAATATAAAGTGTTAAATGATCCCGCAAAAATATAGATGTTTTAAACTTAATTTTATTTTTGTAGGAATTATATATCAACTACATGAGAGGAGTAACAGTACTTTTTATAATGAGCCTTTTCTTTTGGTCTTGCCAAAATCAAGAAAACTCTAACCCTGATACAGATCTAAAAGCAACTAACGATAAGAAAAAAGAAGTAAAACTTTTCGAACAATTGTCGCTAGAAGTAACGGGTATTGACTTTAGTAATACCTTGAAAGAAAATGTGGCCACTAAAGAAAATCTATTCGATTATGACTTCTTCTATAATGGCTCTGGCGTTGGGATTGAAGATTTGAATAATGATGGATTAAAAGACGTGTTTTTCTGCGGAAATCAGGCTTACAATAAGCTCTATTTAAATCAAGGGGATTTTAAGTTTGAAGATATGACCATAAAAGCTGGAGTGAACTTGGGTAAGAAATGGGCTACAGGAGTCACTTTTGTTGATATTAATAATGATGGTTGGATGGATGTATATGTTTCTCAGGGAGGTCCGTTTCCAGGAGAGATGAGAAAAAATTTACTCTTTATCAATCAAAAGAACTTGACTTTTGTAGAAAGTGCTGAAGCTTATGGCTTGGCCGATATGGGAATCTCTAGTCAGGCAGCCTTTTTTGATTATGATAATGATGGTGATTTAGACTGTGTGGTGATGAATGAAAATGAATTGTATGGTGTAGAGCCTAAAACATTTTATAAAGCCTTATCTAATAAAGATCTTTTAGAGAAAAATACCAGTAACCTATATGAAAATGTAGGAGGGAAGTTTGAAAAAGTAACAGAGAAAGCAGGATTATTAAGACCTTCATTTGGATTAGGTTTAGCTGTTAGTGATATCAATAAAGACGGATGGTTAGATATTTATATCGCTAACGATTATTATGTTCCTGATGCTTACTATATCAATAATAGAAATGGAACGTTTACCAATGCCATTAAAGAAGATTTTAACCACGTTTCTTTCTACGGAATGGGGGTTGATATTGCCGATATAAACAACGACTCACATCAAGATATTTTCGTATTAGATATGGCTTCAAGCGATCATATTCGCTCTAAAACACTAATGGCATCAATGAATGAAGATCGCTTCAATATGCTCATTGATGACTTAGACATGCCACATCAATACATGTTCAATTCTCTTCATTTAAATATGGGGAATAACAAGTTTCAGAATATCGCTCAATTAACCAAAATGGCAAAAACTGACTGGAGCTGGGCTGCTCTAATGGCCGATTTTGATAATGATGCTTTAAAAGATATTTATGTGACTAACGGATATAGAAAGTATGCTTTGGATAATGATTTCAGAAGAAAAGTGGTTGAAGCGCAAAGAGACTTTAAAGGAAATGTGCCATTACAAGTAAAACAAGACTTATACGATAAAATGATTCCTGGTGAACTTCCAAATATCATGTATAAAAACAATGGTGATTTAAACTTTAAAAATGTGCCTTTTGGAATAGATTTTAGTGCTAAGTATTCTATAACGGCTAACCATGTTTATCTAGACTCTTTGGCAGCTCCTAAGCAATTGTCCTCCGACTTTGCTTGCGCTTCAATAACGGCT
>JABSPN010000492.1 GCA_013214425.1 Flavobacteriaceae bacterium
ATTATACCAACGTATTCGGGATTGTTGTCGGCTACTATTTATGATAAGGAAATTCAAAGGCAAACGCTGGGTAATGATGGGACAACAAATCCAATAGGAGATTTAATCATCATGGATTATACAACACTGGGAGAAATACTTTTTAGAGGTCAGGCACAGGTGACAGGAGGTCAGTTTGAATTTGATTTTGTAGTGCCTAGAGATATTGCTATTCCAGTAGGAAATGGAAGGGTTAGTTTTTATTCTGAAGATAATTTATTGTTAACAGACCAAACAGGATTTAGTGAAATTATTCAGGTGGGGGGGATTAATTCAGATGCTCCAGAAGACAATACACCGCCAACTATTCGCTTACACATGAATGATGAGAGTTTTGTTTCAGGAGGAATAACAAATGAATCACCATTTGTATTAGCGTTTTTAGAAGACGAAAATGGTATTAACACGGCTAGTGGAATAGGTCATGATATAGAAGTAATTTTAGATGGTGACGAACAGAACCCTTTTATACTGAATGATTATTATGAAACTGAAGTCAATAATTATAGAAGAGGAACTGTTCGATATCAGCTAAGAGATTTAGAACCAGGTTTTCATACCTTATCGCTAAAGGCTTGGGATGTGTATAATAATTCATCTGTTCAAGAAATTCGATTTGAAGTATTTGACGAAGATCAGGACCTAAAAATCACAAACGTATTGAATTATCCAAACCCATTTGTTGATTACACAGAGTTTTGGTTTAGCCACAATAGTTCTACGGAATTGGATATACTAGTTCAAGTCTATACTATTTCAGGAAAATTAGTCAAAACACTACAGGGTAAAGCTAATTCGGGATCAGATATAAAAGATTCATCTAGCATTTCCAGAGATATTGTATGGAACGGCTTAGATGATTTTGGAGATAAAATTGGTAAAGGAGTTTATGTATATAAATTGACGGTAAAATCAGCCGTCACTAATAAACAGGTTTCCAAGTTTGAAAAACTTGTAATACTTTAATAAAAAACTATATTTGTTAAAAAATTAATTTATGAAAAAAGGATTTTTTTTAATATTAATCACACTATTTGCTGCAAAATCTTATGCACAACAAACAATCGAAAATCCAAATGATACCAGAGTCATTACTACTGGTGTTCCATTTCTGTTAATAGCTTCAGATGCTAGAGCAGCAGGTATGGCAGATATGGGAGTTGCAACTTCGGCCGATGCGTATTCTCAACAATGGAATGCTGCAAAATATGCATTTGCAACTGTAGAGAAAGGTGTAGCTGTTACTTATACACCTTATTTGAGTGATTTAGTAAATGACATTTTTTTAGGAAACTTAACATATTATAATAGGTTAAATGAAACGAGTGCTTTCTCTTTAAGTTTAAGATATTTTAGTCTTGGAGATATTGAGTTAAGACAAAATGCAGATGATATTCCTTTAATTCAAAGTCCAAATGAATTGACAATTGACGGTGCTTATTCATTGAGATTGAGTGATCATTTTGCAATGTCTGTTGGGCTGAGATATTTAAGATCTGATTTAAAGATTCAAGGAGTAGACGGTGAAACAGATGCTGCAGGATCTATAGCGGCTGATATTGGAGGTTTTTATCAGTCAGACGAAAAAGCTTATGAAAGTTTTAATGGTAGATGGAGGGCTGGATTTTCTATCCAAAACTTAGGGCCTAAATTAAAATATGATGAACAAGGGCAAGAAAACTTTTTACCAACTAACTTAAGAGTAGGTGGAGGATTTGATTTCATTTTTGATGAGCATAATAAACTAGGGGTTACAGCCGAATTTAATAAACTATTAGTGCCAACACCACCGTTATTAGGTTTTGTTGATACCAATGGCGATGGAATACAAACTCAAGACGATCCTACAACACCAGATGTTGATGATAATGGTATTGCAATAACTGAAGGAGAGGCGGTTGATATTATCGAGGATTCTGGTATAGATAGTAACTATTCCGCCACTTACTGGCCATGGTTACAGATGAATGATACTGAAAATAATCAATATCTATGGTTGCCACCTACTTTAGAAGTGGTAAGGAATATTGCTTTAACGGACAATGTAGCATTTCCTTGGTTTGCAGCGGCAGGTTTAAATAGAGGAACCACAAACGCAGTCAAAGCAAGAGTTAAACTTACATTGGATGAAAGGGATACTCTTTATGAAGGAAGAATCAATCCAATGGCACCATTCTCTGATGTAGGAGTTGT
>JABSPN010000493.1 GCA_013214425.1 Flavobacteriaceae bacterium
GATATACCTTAGTATAACGTAACAATATAGTTTTGGAAAATAAAGTGAAAATGAAAACTCTCAAATTCTAAATAATTTCCTTCTTTTAACTTTTCGTGACACATTTGTGTACCCGTAAGTGTTTTTACCGTTTCTAAGATAGCCCACCACTTTACGTGTCCCAAAATGAGCAAATATTTCCCTCCATGTTACGGAGAGAAAGAAATGCAAATAATGGAAACACGAAAAGGGGGGCCGGCCTATAGACGGTCGCTTTACAGCAACTTACGGCAGGGTATTTAGGAACTAACCCAGTTCCAAGTGTCCCTGTACTGAAAAGAAAAAAGAACAGATCCAAAAATAGAAAAAAAAATAGAACCTGAGAGATATACAATTTAACACTTTTTAATCCCCTCCGGCGGGTGCGCGCGCAAATTTCCTGAAAAAAATTTTAAAAATTATTTTTATGAAAAATACTAAGGTAATTTTATCAACTGAATAAATAAAGTAAATACACTTTGGAAAAGAAAGAAGGACACTTACTAAGCATAAAAAAAAGTGATACTTATTTTATTTATTTACTTTAGAAAGTTTTTCCCCGATAAAACTACCCTTGGTATTTATTAATTCTTTAAGAATTCAATTCTATAAAGTGGTCCTGAAAGGGGGGGTTACTGAATTAGCCTGGTGACAGAAACATTTTTAAAATATTTTGGTTTTTAATAGAAATTTCCCCATAATGATTTAAAGAAAGAAAAAGAGACGAAGGAGAATTTATACAATTCATCTCCATTCTTTGTAAAAATCCAAAATACGGGACCCATATTTTTGAATAAGTAGAATATGTGAATCGCAAAATTTTACCCAGGTTTTTTTTAACCTCTTTAGGGTATAAAATTGTTTTTTTAGTTTTGCAATTAATAAAAGGGTACGGTCCCGAAAATGTTTAAAATACGTACAACCACGGGCATATCGAACTAGTTCTCCGATGAAAACACCGTATGAACTGCTTAATGGGATATTCCCACTAAGTACAGGAAAATTGACAATTCGAAAATTGAAACAATCTCTTTTGTCATAGATGAAGGAGTATATTTTTGAATCCTCGATAATTAATCGTAAATCGAGAAATGTAACCTCATTGCCAGCGGATTCATCCGGAATTAATTTTAATTCCTTCGGATAAATCTCTGACATATGGGATTCCATAACTCTATCATTATTAATCATAAAGAGATCATCAATATATCTCCCACAACCCATGAATTTTTTGAGAAGGTCCCAATTTTTTCGTTTTCTTTGTTTATCTATCCATTGGAATTCAAATGTAAACAGGAAAAGATTGGCAAGAAATGGAGCACAATCTGTGCCCATTGGTATACCAATTTTTTGCTGAAAACATCTGTCTCCAAGGATAACAAAGATATTGTCAATTAACCAACGTACTAGGTTTGTTAATTCCCGGCAGTCCACATGGTTTGTGTTTTTCTTCGGAAAATTTGTCCAAATAGTTCGGTTTTTGTAAATACTTATAAAACTATATTTGGAACTATTAAAAGCCTTTTTAATTGCCCAACTAATTTTTGTTTTTAAAAGTTTATGGGGGATTGAAGTGTATATGGTTGAAAAGTCGTAAGTTTTAAGGTTTTTACATGAATTATTTCGGTTAAACCGAGAAATAATTTTATGTACTTCTATTGAATTTTTTAAAATCCACATAGGATTAATGCCGTAATTATTTTCATAATATTGGCACATAAACCTAAGTTGATTTTCTACCAGTCGTAAACATTTTGTTAAAAACGCCGACAGTGGTTTGGTCGTACAACGACCAGACGCGGCAATAAATCTCTGTTTACTGTAAGGTTTTTTATGCATCTTAGGAATCCAATAGAGAAAAGGAAGACTTTCAGGAATTTTCACTTTGGAAAATTTTTTTAATGTATAATTAGCATGTCGACGTATGATTGAATCAACGGTTACGTTGATTGGTACATAGGTTGACATACTATTATTCTTATTTTTATTTTCCTGAAAAATCTTCAATTCTCTAAGGGATTGTTCTACATAAAATTTTTTACAGATGATTGAAATATTATTATTTGCCTTGTATGTCGGTACAAACACAAACTTGTCATGTAAGGTTTTTAACAGAAGTTTAGTTTTTGGTAGTGTAAAGAAAGGTTTTTTGTAAAAACATTTTTTCTTTTTATTTGTTTAAAAATCAATTTTGAATTTAACGTCTTTTATA
>JABSPN010000494.1 GCA_013214425.1 Flavobacteriaceae bacterium
TGATGGTATTGTTCCTGCTTTTGCAATGAAAGCAGCCGGAGCTATAAGACAGAATTCAGGTCGTATCGTATCAAGGTTCGGTAAGAATTTGGATGCAGCTTATTTATCTCACCGGGTGTTATTGCCAGAGCCTGAAGATGCAGAGGTATTTATGTTAGAAAATTTCGTATCTTACATGCGGAATATTCTAGCGATCGGCCGTGTTGATAATTTAACTTTGGGAGATAAACCCATAGAGTCTTGGATAAGACAAAATGAGGCTTTACTAAGTCGTACTATAGTAAATGGTGATGCTGAATATAAACTTGAACTTGAAGATACGATTGAACTATCAAAAAATGGTTTTCATAATAACTTACATCAAATATTAGAATCTAAAAAATCAAAAATGGCTAGGCCATACAAGGATGCAAGTAAAGAGGCATCACTTAAAGCTATTTCTATATTTGATAGTGAAAGTATTACTGCCGTGGACTCTTCAATGGAACTTTCAATTCTGTCTGTATTTAGAAGAACTTATAAAGATGTTGTTGATATACATGAAATACCATATTTAACACAAGGAACAATAATATATTCTAAAGTAAAAGATCAATTTCTTCTTTGTATTACACCTAAATGTGACACTGTGAGAATTGACTTTTCGAAGAAATTTTCTTTTGCAATACTTGATGAAGTTGACGGAAAGAGCTTTGACATGGTTATACCATTGAATCCTTTTGTTGAACAACATAAGAAAGAGATATGCGAAATAAAGAAAGATGAAGTAATATTATCAATTATGGATGACATGATATTACATGATGGAAAAATTAATGATAAGACTCTTAATGATACTTTAAAGAGACTACTATCAGCAAATTATGGGGATTATATTCATCTTAGTACCTCTCCTAAATTTTATACTCTTGAACATATAATATTTGAAAGCGATGAAAAAGGAAGAGTTCCTAGCTCCAAAATTTGCGATGATTTAATTGAATTTTGGGACCAAGATTTTAATGAGTATATATGGATAGGAGATTTACACGATCTCAATACGATTTCTCGCGTTGCCAACTTAATCACAAACTTAAACCGTACTGGTAATGATGAAGTTGAGTGGCTTAGACGGCAGTATCAATAAAAAATGCGGCTATAAGCCGCTTTTTACTTCAATCTGTAATAATAAAATACATTACACTCTGATTCATAAGTCCACAGAAGTACAGTAAAATGGCTATGGCTATGGCTATAGCCATGTAAAAGATAAGCGATACGTTGATTGTGGACCTATAATAATTAACGATCTAGGTATCGGAATTTGTCCACTCCTCCAATTTAAAAAAGAGGACTAATCAAAAAGTTAAATTCTATTTCAGAACTTCATTAAAGCAGGCTGATCTATCGTGTATGAAGCGTTATCCCAAAGAGCTTAAAGTCATGAGTTCCTTATCCTTGACTGTCGCCTCAACGCTCTACAAAGCTCCTGAGAAAGAATAATAGATAGTGTAAGTGTTTATTGATGAAGGAAGATTACTCATAGGCGATCAATAATGAGCAACTTCTAATATACTAGGCATGACGTAGGAAGGTAAAACTGAGTATTGTCATCGAAATGACGTACACTTTGAGTAGCTATCTTTGTGGATTAAAAATTTTGAGCTAATCTTCAGTTCCAATTTGGATAAGGGCCAATTAGATTACTTAGTCGTAAATTGAACCGCGTACTTAAAGAGTGTCGTTGAAGCGTATTATGAAAAACTATCATTGAAAACACTAAAGCACCCATTAGAGCACCCAAAATTCAGATAAGAAAAAAGGCGTAGTAGGTATTAACCTGCTACGCCTTCTAAAATTTGGTGGGCCCTCCCAGACTTGAACTGGGGACCTGCCGATTATGAGTCGGATGCTCTAACCAACTGAGCTAAGGGCCCTGATCTTTCAAACGTTCTTACGACGCTTTAAGATGCAGAAAGTATATAAGCATAGTTTCTGCGTGTCTAGGCTATATTCAATAACTTAGACAAGTAACCCGCTAACTGTTCAATTATTCATCTAAGACGCTACGTGAATGCTCACCGTTAATAAATAGGCACGTCATTATTCATTTTATTGCAGGTATAAAAAAACACCTAATGTCGCCATCAGGTGTTCTTTGTCATGCAGAAGAGCATTAACTATTCAATTATTCGTCTAAGAAGCTACGTAGCTGTTCGCTGCGGCTAGGATGACGT
>JABSPN010000495.1 GCA_013214425.1 Flavobacteriaceae bacterium
CTCAAGTGATGATATAAAAATAGTGGGATATAAAGTAAAAGATTTTGTTTACTTCAACAAAACTTATTCAATTTCAGAATCAAGATTAATTGCTTTATGCCCAGTAATCAAAATAGACCATAAAGAAATTGACTTATTTTGGCTTTTTTATCCAGACATAAGAAACTCTCTGTCCCAGTCACCTTTTAAAGCAAACAAAAAATTATCATCAATGGAAGATGTATTTCATAAAAGATATTTTAATAGTTTTATATATGAAATAGAGAGAATTGGTGAGGACCCTAGCTCAATAAATGTTTTTGACCCCAAAACTATTTCTCATCTAAAAAACTTCTCCATTATTCAGGAAGTACACCATCTCTATATGGAATGGTATTTAATCCAATCGGAGAAACAAATAATTGACAACTAATGCTAACAACATTCAGTAATCGGTTACTTTGGTACTTTTGAAAAATGAATGATTTTTAATATTGAAAATCAATAGATTATAAAATAAATAGGTTTCCGAAAAGGAGGCTTGTTTAGGTTTTTTAACATATTGAAAGTTTGTGAGAAGGCATGAAATAAGGCTTTCAAATCTCCTCGTGGGTCAAATTGGCGCTTGGTTATATTTGTATAATGAAATGTAATCATTGTAACCAATCAAACACAATCAAAAGAGGAAAACGAAATGGTATTCAACGGTATTATTGTAGAACTTGTAACAAGTATTTTCAAGAAGAATACATTTATAAGGCATACAATCTAAACACAAATTCATTAATAATATCTATGCTAAAAGAAGGATGTGGAGTGAGAAGTATTTCTAGAATACTAGCTATTTCAGGTTCTGTCGCATTAATCTAATCAGAGTCAAAAATTCCAAGAAGTCAAGATTTCACTTGATACAGGGCAAAAGGTTTTAAACACAGTAGCTTTAGGGTCATTAATTTGACCCTTTCTAACCCTATGTACTATTGCTATTCCTGCTCATGTTCTTTGTGCTGATTCGAATTCTTTAAAACCTGTTGTAATTTCTTTATATCGCAGCAACCTACAGTAAACAGCTTGTTTTATGATGATAGAAGGATAGCGATGATGTTTGTAGATGTAGTTAGTTTTACAACATCAGAATTAGGTACATATGAGAATAACAGAATTAATGCGACAGTACCGAATATCAGAATTAATGTGGCAGAATCACTCAGGTTTAGATATTAATTGACAAATTCAATCCATAGACTTAAACAGTATTTTGTGTCCAAATATTGGTGTAGGACAATAATTTTAATAGTTAATAGCTTCGAAGTAGGTTGGTTGTTTTCTGTTTCAGCTATCAAAACCTAATGGTTTTCTTGGGGTTTTTTAGGTTTTTACATAGGAAATGATACATTTCATATCAATAATATGACGATTAACTAAAAAAACGATTATTTTGAAATTTCTTTGTAGATATTTACAGCTATTAATTTCATAATATGAAAAACATCCTATTATTAATTCTATTAATATCAAATATTGGTTTTGCACAAGACAAAAAGCTAGATAGTTTACTTACTGTATTAAATAGTCATAAAGAAAAAGATACGATCCGAATTCAACATCTAATGGCCGTTTCGAATCATCATTTTTTAAGTGATATCGATAAGGCAGAACCTTATCTTGAAGAGGCAATAGCTATTGCTAAATTGCTTAAGGATGATAAGCTAATTATTGATTTAAGAACTCAAAACGCTAGGAATTATGCAACAAGAGGACTATCAACAGAAGCATTAGCTGAAATATTGGAAGCGATTAAAATACTAGATCGAATAGAATCAACTGCAGAAGAGAAAATAAAGACGCTTAATATTTTGTCAACCGTCTACAGAGGATATGGAGATAATGAAAAATCTCTAGAAGTAGCTTTACAAGTATTAGAGTTATCTAAAGAATTACCCTTAAATAACCAAGTGCCAAGGTACCATTATAATGCAGGTCAGTCTTATGCGACTTTAGATAATCACAAGAAAGCTGAATGGCATTTTTTTAAAGCTCAAGAACTCGCAAAAGAAATAGGCGATAAACATACCGAAATCATTATGACTTCTGTTTTAGGAGATCACTATAAAAAAATTGGTGAATATCAAAAAGCTAAGGATATGATTAAGAAATCAATTCCTTATTATGAACTTAAAAAACAGGATAGAAACCTAGCATCTTCATATCGAATTCT
>JABSPN010000496.1 GCA_013214425.1 Flavobacteriaceae bacterium
TGGCCCAACTTTTTTGCTTTTCAGCATGATGTTGTAGGTTTTTCTCTGATCTACAGTTACACTTTTTTTTTCGAATGGATTAGAACTGAATTCGAGAATATCTCCTAGTTTTGCTTCGATAACATAGTATCCAGTGTGATCTGTTTTAGTAGTGACTCCTGAACTTTTTACTTCGATTATAACATCAGACAAATGGTTTCCGAAAGCATCTATTACGATTCCTTTAATTGTGTTTTGTTGTACATGAATGACTGGACTTCCCTGTAAGTCTGGTGCTGCGTTAGTTTTTGTTGTCGTTAGTAAAGAAAGAGATAATAATCCGGAGAAAGCATAAGAAAGATAATTAGGGGTTTCCTTTCGTTGTAAAGCTATGGATCTATCGAGTTGTGATGAATTGAATCTTCCGCAGAGATTGTCATACTTATTAAAGTATTTGTAAATAGCTTCATCAGAAAAAGTAGTAAAGTCCACTACATTTTTACTACATACATCGCAATGACGTCCTTGTTCTACTGGGGTCATTTTTGACCAATCTTCATGACAAGGTTCTGGAATACTAATCGTTAATTTTTTCATCCCTTTAGTTTTGTTATACCAAAGAAATGACGAATTACTACAGTAAAGTAGCTAGAATGAGTGTAACGGTCTTTCTATTGAGTGAACGTGATTAATCGATGAGTTCGATCTCAAATACCTTATCCCAATTTTTACCGGTAACGAAAATAGTATTGGTTACTTTATTATAAGCGATACCGTTTAAAACTTCTTCTGGATGCTTTGTCTTCACTTTCTTATGTAAATCAGTACCGTTAATAACACCTTCAACAGCGCCTGTTTCAGGATTAATAATGGCGATACCATTTTTCATATAGATATTAGCGAAAATTTTACCGTTAATGTATTCTAGTTCATTTACTTGGCTAATAGGTCCATCATTGGAATAAATCTGAATAAAATCCTTCTCCTCTAATGTTTCAGGATCTAATCTCCAAATCTTCTCTGTTCCGTCTGATTTGTATAATACGTTACCGTCGTTACACAATCCCCATCCTTCCTTACTTCTAATAAAGTCGAAATCCTTCACTTTACTGAAATCATTGATGTTGTAGACAAAACCTTTTTTGGCTTGCCAAGTTAACTGATAAATCTTATCCCCCATAATAGTGATCCCTTCTCCAAAATGCTGAGGTTCTAAATTGATACTGTGTAGAACCATTCCGCTTTTATAATCTAATTTTCTAAGCTGAGATATTCCTCTTTTCCCAGTTCCTTCATATAAAGTATCACCATTGAACTCAAATCCTTGTGTGTAGGCATTTATATCATGAGGATATTCATTTATGATCTTATATTTGATACGCTTCGGTTCGAATTTAGATAAAATACCGATAGAATTATTGACATTAAACGACTGGTCTCCAACATAAATTTTAGCCGAGAATGTTTTACGTCCTAATTTTTCGTTTTCAATTGTGATCTTACCAGAAGGAATACGTTCTCCATTTCTAAAATAAGCGACAGAATCGATTTCATGACCCTTAGGATTGTCTATTTTTAACTCGAATGACTTGCCTAAAGCGTAATATTTTTGTCCATCAGCAGTAATTAATTTAAAATCTTTTGGTTCAACTGGTGGTTGACAAGAGTAAAAAAGTGAAGTCAAGAATATGATAGTTAATAGGTTATGAATTTTCATGTGATCGCTTTTTTTTTTGGCCAAGTTATTTAATAAAATCTACAATTAAAAATAGTTGTGATAAATAAGAAAGATTGTATATTTGCAACCGGCAAGTCCTACACAACCAGCTCCTGTTGAATCCTCCAGGGCGGGAACGCAGCAAAGGTATACGGTTGTAGCGGTGTGATGTAGGTCGCTTGCCTTTTTTTGTGCCCTAAATTTAGATTTAAATTGTGTATAAATCCTTTATAATTTCTCTAATCTAATGATCAAACTATTAATTAAGATTAGGATATTTGTTTCGTAATTAAGTATATATGAGTAAAGTTTTTTTGATTACTGGAGGTTCTTCAGGAATAGGTAAAGCTGTTGGAGAATATTTTAGTGAGAAAGGGCACATTGTATATGGTACTAGCAGGAACCCTGAAAAGTACGCTTTAACATCAAAATTTCCATTACTAAGATTTGATGCTCAGCAACCTGAAGTAATATGCAAAGCTGTCGATCAAATTATCAAAG
>JABSPN010000497.1 GCA_013214425.1 Flavobacteriaceae bacterium
AGAGCTTTTGAAATTGTTCAAAAAGATCCACCATATTACAGTCATACAGTAACCAAATTATTACGTACACATATTACGAATGATATGATGCTTGATGATATCGATAGAAGTATCTTATTTCATCTGTCAAAAGGAGTCAAAACTAAAAATTTACCAGCACATATTCCGTTATCTCTTGCCGCAATTGAAAAGAGAAAACGCAACTTAAAAGAAGTGTTTGGAGTCGATAAAAATAATGACGAACAATTGTTTGAACAAGCCAGTAAAAAGGGATATTTATAAAACATCAACGCATCCTATAACGAAGTAAAAACCGTAGTTTGTTATGGTATTTGCATATTGCACGTAATTGATTAAATTGTTAAAACGAGGCTTATAAATTATAATCTTTATGGTTTTTATATAAAATTTATCCGTTAACACAATAAAATCACTTCCTGTTTAATTCCTTTTCTGACTCTTTGATACCTGAACTAGATTGCTTATTTTAGGCATAGTTTTTCTGTTATGAAAAGAAATATAATTATTCTTCTTTATTATGTTCTAATAATGATCTCCTGTGGGCAATCTTCAGAGGTTTCTGGATTAAAAAGACTATCTAAGTTGTCTAAGTTGCTTTCTGAATCTTCAGGAATTACTCAACTAAAACTCAATACTTTTTGGTTGATAAATGATTCAGGCAATTCAAATGAATTATTTCAAATAGATGCTTCAGGAACAATTATACAAGTAGTAGCGGTTACCAATGCGTTTAATATCGATTGGGAAGATCTTGCTTCAGATGGTGATTCACGTTTGTTTATTGGTGACTTCGGAAATAATCATAACGATAGGAAGGATTTAGCGATTTATTCAGTAGACACAAAGGACATTAAAAATAATAGAGTAAAAGCGAGTAAAATATCATTTTTCTATGAAGATCAACACCAATTTCCTCCGAAGAAAAAGAAACGAAACTATGACGTAGAAGCTTTTTTCTATCATAATGAACACTTTTATTTATTCACCAAAAACAGAAGTTCCGATTTCGATGGAACGACCAAGCTCTATTGTTTACCAGCTATACCAGGTTCCCAAAAAGCCAAGCTGGTTGGAAGTTTTAAAACTTGCGTAAATGAAAAAAAGTGCAAAGTAACAGCTGCTGACATCAATCACCAAGGAAATAAAGCCGTATTATTAATGCATGATAAATTATTGGTTTTTTCAGAATTCTCGGTAGATGACTTTTTCTCCGGAAAAGTTAAAGAAGTCAAACTGCATCACAATTCTCAAAAAGAAGCGGTTTGTTTTGGTCTGGATGGTAAGCTTTATATTACCGATGAACACATTAAGAAGACAGGAGGCAATCTCTATCAATTGAGTCTTTAGAATTCACTTAATTTCTTTTTGTAAATTTGAAGATGTCTAAAAAAAGCATCTAATACTCATATTTTCCCTAACTATAGTTTATGCCTATGGGCAAAAGTCAAATACTCCAAAGTTATGAGGCAATATATGTTTAGCATTGGTTAATTAGAAAAGGCCGCATAGCTAGTCATATTTATTTCGGTTTCATTGGGTCTTTTTATGTCTTCACTGTTTTTGAAAGACTTTGGTTCTTGTGAATTATTTTCCTTACCAAAATCTTTCGTTATTCCTATAGGAATTTTTGATTCTTTTTTAGTCTTTTTGTAACAAATAACGTTTTTAAGAGTCATATAAGTACATCAATCAAAACACAAAATTATGAAAGAAGATAATAGATTAATCATGCTGATGCATTTAAGTCAGCTTTTAGATTTTATTACTGGAATAGGAGGTTTCATTGCTCCGTTAGTAATTTGGTTAGTTAAAAAAGATGAAATCTATGCGATGGACAAGCATGGAAAAGCTGTCATTAACTTTAGAATTAGCATGTTTATTCTAGGTTTAATTGCCATTCCATTAATTCTGCTATTAGGTTTAGGAATTGTGATTATTGTGGCCATACCGTTTATTATAGGTATTTTTGCTATCATTAACGGAATTAAAGCTAACAATGGAGAAAATCCGTATTATCCATTAAGTTACCAGTTTATTAAGTAATGGTATCCATATAAATAAAAAGAGCGCTCAATTGAGCACTCTTTTTTATGATAAATACTAATATATCAGGTACTGAATTAATTATTCAGCATTACTGGCATAACAAGCATAGTTACTTGCTCTCCTTCAT
>JABSPN010000498.1 GCA_013214425.1 Flavobacteriaceae bacterium
GTACCTGGACCAATAGCTGCAGGAGCAACAGGATCATATTCTTTTACAACTACTGCTGATTTATCGGCGAATGGTTCTTATACTGTTTGTGCGAAAACAGTATTAGTTGGAGATCAGAATCCTTCTAACGATCAATTCTGTAAGGTAGTAAACAACCTATCTTGTATTCCTATGTCTACTGAACCTGGTGCGCCGCCAGCTGGATGTAACTTAGATGGAATTAAACGTTTTGTATTGGGAACTATCGATATTGATGATGGAGGAATAGGATGTAATACTGAACCAGCTTCAAGCCCTAAAGGATATGCTAACAGAACACATTTATCTACAGATTTAGATAGAGTATCAGGATTGAATACACACGTATTACAAGCAATGCATATGTGGGATGCTGCTCCAGCTAATGCTGAGCAAATCTCTGTATGGATTGACTTTAACTATAATGGAACTTTTGAACCATCTGAGCAATTATTATCGGGAGGAACATTCCCATCGCATGGCACATTACACAGTTTCAATATCACAATTCCTCCAACTGCAAACTTAGGTTCACACATATTAAGAGCAAGATGTATCGATACAACTTCAAGTCCTGGAGATCCTAATGATCCTTGTGCGAACTTTAGATATGGAGAAACTCACGATTACACGGTTAACATTATTGATACATTGTCTACTAGTGATAATGAATTAGTTAATGGTGATTTTGAAATTTTCTCTCTAGATGGAAACAATTTTGATGTTGAATTAGCAACAACTAACCCAACAGGAAATTTAAGATTATCTGTACACAATATTTTAGGACAGTTAATTTCTTCTATGCCAATCGGGTATGAGAATGGTAAGTATCAACATAGATTAGATATGTCTACTCAAGCTACTGGAGTTTATTTGGTGACACTTCAGAATGATACGATGAAGAAGACTAAAAAGATTATTGTGAAGTAATAATTTGTTTGTGTTTATTTTATTATTACCGGGAAGAACCCCTTCAAAGCAAGGCTGAAGGGGTTTTACTGTATTATAAAACCATCTTTAAATGAGGTGATTTGATCTTCATCAAAATAAGATGTTAAATCTATTTCGTTGGCTAAATAATCTCGATTGATACAATGCATATAAACCACTATTGCTCCATTTTCTACCGATTCTACCATCTCTTTCATTTCTTCATCAAACTTATCGTTTTTCTTTAAAGTTCCAGAATAGTACTTAAACGGTAAGACAGTTACGTTTTTATTGAATTCAGGATAAAAGAAATAAATCGCATCATAAGCATTGGTATGAATAACTCCTGAAGGAATACCTTTTACTGAATTTACTATTGGCGATTCTTGCCAACTTTTACCAGTATAGCCTAATCCATTCTCATGAAACTCCTGATACGTAACTGGAAAAGAAAAGAAGGTTGATAATAATACCAGAGTTAATAACCCAGATAGTGCTTTTTTTGTGACTTTAAAATCTAATAAGTTTTGCAGTAAAGGAGTAATTCCAATTAATACTAATAAGAATATAGGCGACATCAAGCGTTGCGAAAAGCTTAAATAAGCATCAAAAAACAACATGGTAGTAATCAGAAAAAGTAGATAAAATAATGCCATATAAATTAATAGGGTCAAGTTATGCTTGTAAAATGGCAAAAGCACTTTAAAACGATTGAGTATTTCTTTCCTCTTCAATAGAAGTGGAGCCAATAGTAAAAAACTGAAGAGTAAGAAAAGTTTTATTTGTTTTGGATAGGCCCAATTAAGGATGGTAGTCACAAAGGAAAACAGATTTTCTTTGGAAATCATATGAAAAACATATTCTCTACTAATAGGTTCGGCTTCAGTACTGTATATGTATAAAGGCCACAGACTAAAAATTACTCCTGTGCTTATACTATAAATCAAACAATTAATGATTTTATCTTTCCAAGTACCTTTCTGTGTAAATAAGAAATAGAAAACAATACCTGCAACTAGACCTAAACCGGCATAACGTGTTAAGAGCATCAAACCAGAAAATATTCCAACGAGTATTAGGTGCATCATTTTCTTATTTTGGTGCCACTTTATAAAAGCCAGATACGTACCTAAAATCAAAACCAAAAATAAATGAAAAACACCAGCTATAGTTAGTATATTCATTCTCAATTTATATTGCTTTATTGCCGGTAAAAACAGCGTAACAAATAACATATTTA
>JABSPN010000499.1 GCA_013214425.1 Flavobacteriaceae bacterium
CCACATCCAGGGCAATCATATCCTGTCGTATTCTTAAGCATACAAGTCATAAAAGGCTTTTCTTTTTTCTCCGGATTGAATTTATAGAAATAGACAAAGCCAGAAATTGTGACGAGTAAGGCAATTATGGATAGGGCTTTCTTCATATAAAAAAGACGACCCTTTTCTAGAGGGTCGGTCATAAGATATATCAAAATATTTTATCTATTTCTTTCATATTCTTCCATTGCTTTTTCAAATTCTTGCATGAATTCACCTGAAGCTAATGCAATTACTATCATGATGATGATGATGATGAATAATCCTAAAGAGACAAACCCTAATATTTTAGCAGTTTTAGAGGATGATATTGCGCCAGCATAATCACCAGCTTCATATTTTTTCTTGACCTGAGAAGAAAAAATTAATCCCACTAAAGCAGTTATGAAATTTAAACAATATAAGGCTGGGCATAGCCCTAAAATCAACATAATAATATTTAATGCCATATAATTTTTTGGCATTTCGTGTTTTTCGAAAGAATCAAAATTTGATGTTTCTGAGTTTTCCATATTAACAATTGGTTTTTTGATGTTTTTCGCTAAAGTAATCTTTTTACTGAGGAAATAAAATTTCAATGCAAATAATAATTGTAACATTTTTTGCTCAACCGCTACCTATAAACTAAAAATCTATTTATGAGTATTTGGAGAGTTTTGTTAGCTATATTTTTTCCGCCATTGGCTGTTTTAGATAAAGGATGTGGTTCTGTTGTGATCGTATTTATCTTATGGCTTTGCGGTTGGATACCCGGAGTCATAGCAGCTTTAATTATTTTAAATAATCCTAATAGATAAATACTATATTTGTGAGGAAATTGAACCTTATGAAATATTTATACTTACTATTAGCTGTTATTGTTACAAGTTGTAATGTGACAGAAACTATTGTTTTTGATCAAAACATGGGAGGAACCTATAAAACAGAGTTTAATTTAACTCCAATGATGCAAATGGTTGCTGAAAACAGACCCCAGTCTGTTCAGGAGGAAAAAGAACAGGAAGAAGATGTTGATTCCTTAATTGTTTTTGACGACTTAATTGAAGCTAATAAAGCTGAAGTAAGTAAACTATCTCCTGAAGATAAAGCGAAACTTGAAAAACTGAAAGGAGTAACACTAAGAATAAAGAAAATAGAAGCAGAGCATGTGTTCGAATTTGAAATTGGGAAGCAATTCGATAATTTTTCAGGATTAGAAAACATTCATGAGCAGTTAGACGGAGCGTTTGATTTCTTAAAAGAAGAAGAAACTAAAGGTAAGCCTGATACAGGTATGAACAATCAATTAAAGACAGATCCTGTTCAATACACATTTAAAAACAACTCATTTAAACGATTTGATCCTTCTAAAATTCCATCTGCAGAGAATACAGAAGAACCTTCAGAGGAAGAAGATCCAATGATGGAGCAAATGATGCAGCAGTTTGAGCAAATGTTTGCCAATAGCTATTATACTGTTCGTTATAAATTTCCGAAGAAAATAAAATCAATCTCTTCTGAGGATGCTGTAATATCGAAAGATGGAAAAGAAATGGTCTTAAAGGTTGATTGGAATACCATTAATAAAGATAATACAGTTCTTGATTTAGAGGTAGAACTAGAAGACTAAGATGGGTTTGCAGAAAAACACAAAATATACAGCGCTTATTATTTCGATTTTAAGCGCTTCTTTGATTAATGAGTTTATTGTGAAATATATTAAATCCTATTATCAGGAACATACCTATAAATCTGTTGCCATAGGAATGTTAGTGACAGTGGTGGTTTTTGTGCCACTATTTAGTTTTGTTGGCAAGTGGCTTAATAAAGCCTCAAAGTCCTATATCAAAACAGGTAAAAAGGTAGCATCTAATAGTAGGACAGGGCTGTGGATTAGCTTTTTGATTGCTTTGGTAATACTGTTTGCCTTATTCGCTTCCATTCGTCATGATTTGGATGTGTTAAATGATATAAAATCTCTATTTTAAGTAGTAACTTTGCGTCATGAATAAAATTGTTGCTGTAGAAGATTTAGGGTTAAAAGACTATAAAGACACCTGGGACTATCAGGAGGAATTGTTTAAAAACATAGTCGATACTAAAATTAAAAACAGAAGAGAAGAAGCGGGATTAGAAACGCCGAATCATTTCTTATTTGTCGAGCATCCA
>JABSPN010000005.1 GCA_013214425.1 Flavobacteriaceae bacterium
CCTGTAATTTTATGGGACGATGGATTAAAAGTATTCTCTTCTTCTAAATTCCATCACGGAGAAACTCTTGCTGAAGTAGATGGTAATTACTATAAAAATTACCACGGAAAAATATACAAGACAGATGCTGCTGGAACGATTACTTATGACGAAGCACATCATGCCACTAATGACAAGCCGTTAGATTTTTCAATCACCAAAAATGTATTCATGATTATGGTAGTATTCCTAATCATGTTCTTCATGTTTAGCAGAATGGCTAAGGCTTATAAAAAGAATGGTGGTATGCCTAAAGGCATGGGACGTTTATTAGAACCTATCATATTATACATTCGTGACGATATTGCCATCCCTAATATTGGTAAGGATTACAGAAAATATATGGGATACTTATTAACCATATTTTTCTTTATCTGGATTGTAAACTTATTTGGATTAACGCCTTTAGGAGTTAATGTAACCAATAACATAGCAATAACATTTTGCTTAGCATTCCTTACATTCTTAATCACAACTTTCACAGGAAAAAAACATTATTGGTTACATATTTTTGATCCCTTAGGGAATTCAATGCCGTGGGCTGGAAAAATATTCCTTTATATTCTCTTAGTTCCTATTGAAATCATCGGAATGTTTGTTAAACCATTCTCATTAATGATTCGTTTGTTTGCCAACATTACGGCTGGACATATTGTAATTATGAGTATTCTAGGAATGATTTTTATTTCTAAAAATATATTAGGAGGTACTTTATCATTTGCATTAGCATTTGTTTTAGGAATTCTAGAACTGTTAGTTGCCGCTTTACAGGCTTATATCTTTACGATGTTATCAGCTTTATATTTTGGTGCAGCAGCAGAAGAGCATGATCATGAACATGAACATGCTCATTAATAAATTGAATGTTTAATTTTTAAATACATATATATTATGGACATGCCAAGAATCGTAGGAGCTGGTTTAGTAGTAATCGGAGCAGGAATCGGGATCGGAAAGATCGGTGGTTCTGCTATGGAAGCTATTGCACGTCAGCCAGAAGCTACTGGAAAAATTCAAACAGCAATGCTTATTGCAGCGGCGCTTATTGAAGGTATTGGTTTCGCAGCATTATTTGCGGTAGCTGAGTAAGGAAAATTTAGCAACTGCAACGGTTGGTTGCAGTTGCTAAATAATTAATTAAACAAAAAAACTAAGCATTTATATAAAATATTATGGATAAGTTAATACAGGATTTTTCGGTTGGACTGTTTTTTTGGCAAGCAGTATTATTCATCGCATTAATTCTTTTATTAAGAAAGTTTGCATGGAAACCAATTCTTGGAGCTGTTAATGAAAGAGAAGAAGGGATTAAAAATGCCCTTTCTGCTGCTGAGGAAGCTAAAAAGGAAATGGAAAACTTGCAAGCCGATAACGATAAGTTATTAAAAGAAGCTAGAGCAGAAAGAGAAGCGATGTTAAAAGAAGCTAGAGCAATGAAAGATAAGATCGTTGCCGATGCTAAATCTGAAGCACAAGCTGAAGCGAGTAAAATGATCGCTCAGGCCCAAGCAAATATCGAAGCTGAGAAAAACGCTGCCTTAGCAGAAATCAAAACTCAAGTAGCTTCATTATCTGTAGAGATTGCAGAAAAAGTAGTAAAACAAGAACTTGATAATAAAGACAAGCAATTAGCATTAGTTGATGGTCTTTTAGAAGAAGTTTCTTTATAATCAAAGTATTATGACAGGGACAAGAGCTGCAGTTAGATATGCAAAAGCAATTTTAAGCTTAGCACAGGAGCAAAATGTTGCCAATGAGGTTAATGGTGATATGAAAATCATCAGAAAAACTATAGCTGACAACAAAGAGCTTCAGGCTTTTTTACAAAGTCCTGTGATTAAGTCAGACATCAAAAAAGCATCATTAAAGGAAATCTTTAGTACTGTGAATTCAGCAACAACTGGATTAATTGATGTATTAATAGATAACAAAAGAGTTGGGCTTCTTGAAGCTACAGCAGAAAAATATATGATTCAATACGATTTAGTAATGGGTAAACAAGTAGCGAAAGTAACTACTGCTATTCCATTAACTAAAGAATTAGAATCAAAAATTTTAGCTAAGGTAAAAGAGCTTACAGGTAATGAAGCTACTATCGAAAATACTGTAGACGAAAGTATTTTAGGCGGATTCATTTTACGTGTAGGAGATTTACAATACAATGCTAGCGTAGCGCAAAAGCTACAAAACTTAAAAAGAGAATTAATTTACAACTAGATATAAGTATTTGATACAAGTATCAATCGCTAAATAAATTATTATGGCAGAAATTAAAGCCGCTGAAGTATCAGCAATATTAAAAAAGCAATTATCAGGTCATGAAGCTCATTCTTCATTAGACGAGGTAGGAACAGTATTACAAGTAGGAGATGGTATCGCACGTGTATTTGGATTAGCTAATGCTCAATATGGAGAATTAGTTGAATTCGAAAACGGTTTAGAAGGTATCGTACTGAACTTAGAGGAAGATAATGTTGGTGTTGTATTGTTAGGCCCTTCAGTAGGAATTAGTGAAGGAGCAACTGTAAAAAGAACACAACGTATTGCTTCGATTAATGTAGGAGAAGGCGTTGTTGGACGTGTAGTTGATACATTAGGTAACCCAATTGATGGTAAAGGTGCTATTGAAGGTGATACTTATGAGATGCCATTAGAAAGAAAAGCTCCTGGTGTAATTTACAGACAACCAGTAAACGAGCCATTACAAACAGGTATCAAATCTATCGATGCAATGATTCCTGTAGGTAGAGGACAACGTGAGCTTGTAATTGGAGACAGACAAACAGGTAAAACAACTGTATGTATCGATACAATTCTTAACCAAAAAGAATTCTATGATGCAGGTGAGCCAGTGTACTGTATCTATGTAGCAGTAGGACAAAAAGCCTCTACTGTTGCTGCAATTGCAAAAACATTAGAAGATAAAGGAGCATTAGCCTATACAACTATCGTAGCAGCTAATGCATCAGATCCTGCTCCTATGCAGGTATATGCACCATTCGCAGGAGCTGCAATTGGTGAGTACTTTAGAGATACTGGTAGACCAGCTTTAATCATCTATGATGATTTATCTAAACAAGCCGTAGCTTACCGTGAGGTATCTTTATTATTAAGAAGACCACCAGGACGTGAAGCATATCCTGGAGACGTATTCTACTTACACTCAAGATTATTAGAAAGAGCTGCAAAAGTAATTGCAGATGACGGTATCGCTAAAGAAATGAACGATTTACCAGAGTCTTTAAGACCTATGGTTAAAGGAGGAGGTTCTTTAACAGCATTACCAATTATCGAAACACAAGCGGGTGACGTATCTGCTTATATTCCTACTAACGTAATTTCGATTACTGACGGACAGATCTTCTTAGAGTCAGATTTATTCAACTCTGGGGTTCGTCCAGCGATTAACGTAGGTATCTCTGTATCACGTGTAGGAGGTTCTGCTCAGATTAAGTCAATGAAAAAAGTAGCGGGTACATTAAAACTTGATCAGGCACAGTTCCGTGAATTAGAAGCATTCGCTAAATTCGGTTCAGATCTTGATGCTGCTACATTAAATGTAATCGAAAAAGGTAGACGTAACGTAGAAATCTTAAAGCAAGCTCAAAATGATCCATTTACAGTAGAAGATCAGGTAGCGATCATTTATGCTGGATCTAAGAACTTATTAAGAGACGTACCAGTAAATAGAGTAAAAGAATTCGAAAACGAATATATCGAACTTTTAAATGCTAAGCACAGAGGTGTATTAGACACATTGAAAGCTGGTAAGTTAACAGACGAGGTTACAGATACTTTAGCTACTGTTGCTGCTGATTTAGCAAAGAACTATTCTTAAAATTTTGAATTTTGAATTCAAAATTTAGAATTAATAATTATTAATTAATTAAATATGGCTAATTTAAAGGAAATACGTAATAGAATATCGTCAGTTTCTTCAACTATGCAGATCACCAGTGCCATGAAAATGGAATCGGCAGCAAAGTTGAAAAAAGCTCAAGATGCTATTACTGCAATGAGACCTTACGCCAATAAATTAACCGAATTATTACAAACTTTAAGTGCAACTCTTGAAGGAGATTCTGGAAGTAAATTTGCAGAACAAAGAGATGTAAATAAAGTATTAGTAGTGTCAATCACTTCTAACAAAGGATTGTGTGGTGCTTTTAATTCAAACATCATCAAACAATCAACTAATTTGGTTGAGAATGTGTACAAAGGAAAACAAGTAGATTTTGTTACCATCGGTAAGAAAGGAAATGACATCCTTTCTAAAACCAATTCTATTGTTTCTAACGAATCTGCAGTATTCGAAAACCTTACTTTTGACAGTGTTGCTGCTATTGCTGAAAAGTTAATGGAGCTCTTCTTAGAAGGTGAGTATGACAAAATCGAGTTAGTATACAACAAATTCAAAAACGCAGCCTCTCAAGATTTAATGACAGAGCAATTCTTGCCAATTGTTCCTATTGAGAACGAATCAAATGTTCAACTAGATTATATTTTTGAGCCATCAAAAATTGAAATTATTGAAGAGTTAATTCCAAAGTCATTAAAAACGCAATTATACAAAGCGGTTAGAGATTCTTTCGCTAGTGAGCATGGTGCTCGTATGACTGCCATGCACAAAGCAACAGATAATGCAACAGAACTGAGAGATCAATTAAAGTTAACTTATAACAAAGCCCGTCAAGCTGCTATTACAAACGAAATCTTAGAGATCGTTGGAGGAGCAGAAGCTTTGAATAACTAAGTCAAAACATACTTTCACTCAAAAGCACCGTACAATTCGGTGCTTTTTTTATGGAAAATTTTATCTTTAAACAACTTATAATAACTAATAAATATTTTTAACTATGAAAGGAAAAACATCACTGTTTTTAAGTGCTTTTTTATTATTAATAGTTTCATCTTGTAATAGTGATGACGATTCTCAACAACCCGATTCTAATACAGGAGGAGGTGATTCACTAGATCAAATGCAAGCACAAACTATTGAAGATATTACTTCAGGTTCATCAAAAATCTGGCATTTTTCAGAAATAACATTAAGTAACTCTTCAGTAACCGACTTGAACATCGCGAATAACTTCAATACAACTGATGATGAATTCGTTATTTCAGTTTCAAATACTAATGACGTGACTTTAGAATGGAGTGAAGGACATCGAATAAACTACAACGGGACAACTTCAGAAGAAACCTTACTAGAATACTACCAATTCCCAAATACTTATACAATGAGTTTTTTAGATGATAGTAGTACAGATTTAACTGTTCCAGACGCATCAATTAACTTTACGGTAATTAATAACAATCTAATTCAAGGAACTGTTACATTAACTTCTGGAGAAACAATCAGTTTTTCGCTAATTGAAAAGACAGTATCAGCTTACTTACAACCAAGTACCTCAACATTAAGTTTTACTAATTTATATACTTTTGAATCTACCGGTATTCTACAATCACCAGGTATGAAATCATCATGGGTTGACAATAGCATCTTTATTGGCACAAGAGAGGAATTTGTTATTAATAATATTAGGCCTGAAAGAATATTTAAATACAACTTAGATAATGCTAACCTTACACAAATTGATTTCTTAAACCCTGACTTTGTTACTAAAAATCTACATATCATCAATGATAAATTAGTCGTGGCTGCAGGTCAAAACATTAATCAATATAACATTGATCTTACTGATAATCCAACAACAAGCTCACACGGTCAATTATTGACTAGATTTGGAAGTGCCAATTCTGGAGACAATATCTTTATCGTTGGTGGAGTACTTGGTGCAGATGCCGATTTAAATAAAATATTTAAATGGGATATGCAAACACAGACTATGTCTGAATTTGGATTAATTCCAGAAGACAGAAGTGGTGCTAGAGCAACTATTGTTCATGATAAACTCTATGTTTTCGGAGGTAGTCAGACATTTTTTGGAGATCCAGAAGACACAATTTTTGTTGTTTCACTAAACGATTCTTCTGAAGTAACTACATTAAGTATGACCAATCCTGTAAACTTCACTTTTGTTCAGCGAAAAGAAAACTTGATTTATTTAGCAGGTAGAAAAGATATTAAAGACAATACGGGCACAACCATAGGTAGAGAACCTGTATTAGGTGTTTTCAACACTTTAGATAATATATATCAAGAACTACAATCTAATCTATCAAGTACAAGTGGCTTCGATACAATACATGGAATGACTATACTAGACAATAAAATGTATATTATCTATGGTGATTTTGGTGTAGATGTAGGTTCACCAAACAATTTAAGGCAATGGGACGTTATGGTTAGTGATTTAAATTAATTTAAAAAGATATCAATTTATAAAGGAGTTGTAGTTGCAACTCCTTTTGTTTTTAAATATAACTTGAGGTTCTAATATCTACATCCCCATTAATAAATAGTTAAATTATCACATAACAGGTCAGTAAAATACATAATTAAATCATTTTAATTATTTTTGCAGTCTAATCAAATTTTGTGGTAATTAATATGAAAACGATGAACTATGTATTTTCTGCATTACTTCTTGTATCAACATTTATCTTTATTGGATGTGATGAAGATGATGAAGAAGGAGTAAGTCCAGTAGAAGCCTTTTTCTCTTCAAGTACAGCAAACGCCGAAATCGGTCAAGAAATTCAATTCACATCTTTAAAAAATGAAAACGTAGTTTCTTGGGAGTGGACCTTTGAAGGGGGAACACCTGCATCCTCAACAGAACAAAACCCAACTGTTACCTATTCCCAATGGGGAGTTTACGGAGTAACGCTTATTGTAAAAAGTGATGATAGCGAAGACATTTTAGAGGTTGGAAATCACATTACAATCGGTGAAGTAGTTTTTGCTGATTTTTCTGCTGACAATACAACAATAAACGCTGGCGAATCAGTAAATTATACTAGCACTCCAAATGCTAATGTTACTTCATTTGCATGGACATTTGAAGGAGGTACGCCTGCAACGTCTACAGATCAAAATCCTCCATCAGTAGTTTACGATACAGCTGGTGTGTACACAACGACTTTAGTCGCTACCGGAGCTTCAGGAGAAAGTATTACAATAGAAAAAACTGAATACATCACGGTCAATCCTATATTATTTGTAGACGCTACTTTCCAGGCAGACACGGCAACTTCAATCGACGAGACTGAAACAGTAACCTTTTCGATTGTTGATGATACAAACGTAGATACGTATTTATGGACATTCCCAGGAGGAACACCAGGAACTTCATCAGATCCTAATCCAACCATTACGTATAATACGCCAGGATTACACGATGTAACCTTACAAGTAAACAGTTCTAATGATTCAGATGTAGTAACTGAAACTGATTTTGTTGACGTAACTGACATCTTCTTTGTTGACGCCACATTTACAGCAGACATCACTTCTGTGGTGGTAGGAAACACGGTGACATTTACTGTAACAGATGCAACAGATATCGCAAACTATAACTGGTCATTCCCAGGTGGAACACCCGCTACATCAAATGCAGCAAGTCCTACCATTACGTATAATACTGTTGGAACTTACGATGCTTCATTAACAGCAAGTAGTTCTAACGATGTGGACACAGCAACCAATACCAACTATATTACAGTAACAGCTGGAGGAGGACCAACAACAGTACTAGACGAGTCTTTCGAAACAGACGGTAATGGAACACGTTATACTGCTTCTGCTGAGTTTAGTGATGGCTTTGGTGATTTCTTCGGAAGAACAAACTTAAATACTACTGCCGATGATGCAGGTGATCAACCAGTAGGTACGTTGTACAGCTTAAACGGATTAGACGGTTCTTTCTGTTACGCTGGAATGGATTTAGATGGTGACGGACAGGCAGCCACGCAAACTCTTTTATTTGATGATTTAAATATTGCTGGATTAACTGGCTTAGAATTAAATATCATGGTTGCTGAAGATGATGATGGAGCAACAAATCAGGATTGGGATGCCAACACCTTGTTATTTGTAGAAGTAGACATTGACAATTCAGGATCATTCACAAAAGTATTACAATGGGCTTCGCAAGGAGCAACCAATACAGAGCCTGGATTGGATACTGATTTTGATGGAATTGCCGATAGTACTCCATTAACAGATACCTTCCAAAACTTTATGGCGAATATTGCTGGAACTGGATTGACAATCGATATTAGAATTACTTTCGAGCGTCAAGATGCTGGAGATGAAGATGCTGCAATCGATAAAATCGTTTTAACAGGAAACTAATTAAAGCGTTAACATTTAATAATATTGAGCCTAACTTTTGTTAGGCTCTTTTTTTGGTATTAAATTTGAAGAAACTAGATTGTTGAGATTGCGAATTTGTCATACTGAGCCTGTCGAAGTATAAACAAATGCTCGAAATGATGAAATTAAAGATTATGAAAACACTATTTATAATATTACTATCCTTACTTATTATGAGTTCTTCAAATTGTAAATCCACTGTAGAAATGAGTCATAATAAAGATGAACTTAATGAAGCTCAAGTGATAACCATTCAGGAGTCAGGCTCGTATTACCAAAAATGGGTGGCAGGAATAAAAGGTGGTGGTTCTGGAATTAATTTATATATCCCTTCTGCTGAATCTAAAACTATCGTTTACAAGGAAGTTTATTTTAGAAGCATGAAGACTTCTTTATCAACAACTAAAGTAGAAAGTAAATCATATTACCTTGGACGCTTTAAAACAGCTTTAAACAGCAAAAAAGACCTTAACATGGATGGTAATACAAAAGGAGAATACGGAAACGCATCTCCACTCCAAAATAAAGTAGATCCCCCATTTGAAATTTCAGAAAGTGAAGCCATAGTTGTGTACACAGAAAATGATGAAGAAAAGTTTCTTAAAATTACTGGTATTAAAGAAAAACCTATGATTGCTATGCCTATGCAACGCAATCCAAATAATAAAAATTAAATACCTATTGTTGTGTTGAGTCATGAGATTAATAGTTGAAGTCCTTTTCAATTCAAGTAAAATTGAACTAATTTATCAAACTCTACAAAAAGCAAGTACTTGTCCTTACCTATATGTAAAGTACCCCATACTGTTTTAGAAATTTTCGATAAAGTTTATACATAACTACTTGTTTTTCTTGTAGTTATCATTTTTAGTGGATAATTTAATGGTATGAAAAAGTCATTAATCATTATACTACTATTACTTTGCTTTAAGTTATTTTCACAACAAAGTTTGCTGTTCAAGCAAACAGATTTTGTCGAAATTAAAAATCCCAATTTTGAAAATTTATTATCAAAAGATTTCACTATTGAAGTTAGTATTAGACAACTAGAACAAAGTAAGTCAAGACAAATTATATTAGACCATTATAATTCAAGTACAAATACCGGCATATCATTATATATTACATCAGTCGGAAGGCTTATTTTCAAAATAAATAATCAAGATTTTCAGTTTGGCGAATATGAGCTAATTCAGAATACTTGTGTTACCATAAGTATAACAAAAGAACAAAACAATATTGAACTATATATTAATGCTATACTTATCGACAAAGGCTATTTAAATGACAATACATCAAAATATCATATTAACCAAAGTTTCTTCATAGGAGGAAAAAAAGGAAATAATAACGGATTTTTTGGAGAAATTGATGAAATACGAATACATAGAAGTAAAAAATCAAATAAATGGATCTACAATAATTTATTTAAGTCATTGAATAATGAAGATTTAAAATTCATGGCTGCGTATTACACTTTCGATGAAAAACAAACTCAAGTTATTCATGACCTAGCAGGAAATAGTCCTGGACATCTAGGTTATGATACAGATTCATCAGCATCAGACCCTTTTAGAAATTATAGTAGCTGTGTGGATAAAAAAAAGGTCTTAATCTCTGGTAACCACAAAGATATCAATAAATTACCTTCTAACTGTTATGTAAATTCTAACGAGTTGATTTCACCACAAGACTATAATAGGTATTATTCAGATCGTTGGGGGAATAAGTATTGTGTTGAAAATGCTATAGATCAACAAAAAAGTAATGTTATAGAATACCATACAAATGATGGTATGTTTAAGATTACAATGGATGGTTTTACAAGTACAGAATATACTAATGTTATTGCGCAAGCATTCGAAGATATAGAAGAGCTTATCGTTCAACAACCTAATCCATGTACTAACGAACGCTACACTGCAAGAATTCTAATACGTAGCTCGGCATTATCTTCAAGTGTATCAGCCACAGGAACACCTTTTTACCCATATAGAGGAGAATACCAAGATATTCATTTAGGAGAAGTTGCTCACAGGATTAATGGTAAACCTTACAGGTTTAATAATCCGAATATAGGATCAATTCCATATGACGGACAAATTACGGTAAACAATACGATCACGAATTGGTATACTGGTTTAGATGAATCTGGAATACCTGCTACAGATTTCGATTTATATTCAACTATTATCCATCAAATTCTTCATTTATTGGGTGTTGAATCACAAATGAGAAGCAATGGAGATAAACTGAACTATACTGGTCAATATTCATTATGGGATACTCGTTTACATGATACCGATTCAAATCAACCTCTAATATCATTCGATGAAAACGAAACTTCAGTTAATCAAAATTGGATCAATAACACCAACTCATATGCCTTAACATCTGGTTGTTCTGGAGTACAACATCGATCAGATATAGCGGGTGAGTTACCTATCTATGCGCCCCCTTACTTTATAAATGGAACTAGTTTATCTCACTTAGACGACCTAAACTGTAGTGCTGGAAACGGCAGTCCGCTGTTAATGGGCCCAGCAGCATACTTGGGTGTCGCGTATAGATTACAAGCCATAGAAATCGAATTATTGAAAGACCTTGGATATCAAATAAGCAATCAATATGGTTCAACAATATTAATTAATGGGGGCGCTAATCCAAATATTCAAAATGTGACACCAGGAGAAAACTTTTTTACTCATGATGATTTTGGACCTTCTTGCACATCAATTTATCAATATAAAGTTGGTGATCCTGCTATAACAATTGCTTTAAATGATATTATTTCGAACGATTCCGCAGGAACATCTAATGTCGAATTCCACTCAATGATTGGGGTTCGTGATGGTGAAAGTTTAGTTAAAGTTGGACAAGATTATCAATTTTCAACTTCTGAAGAATTTACAGCAGGTATGCATATGCTTCGCTACATGCTAAAAGACACTAATGGAACAAGAATAAGTGATTATGGTTATGTATTCGTAAAGGTTTCTCCTTCTGATAATTTCTGGATAGATTCAAATCAAAATACATGTAACCTAATTCCAAACTCCAATTTTGACAAATATCAAGCTACTAGTGCTCCAAATTGTATTCGATATATCGTTAGCGGTCTTTCCCCAAATGAGGGCTCATCATACTATCCAGAATTAAAATATAATTTTAGAGCAACAATGCTGGATAATTGGTATCCGCTTGGGGGTACTCCAGATATACAAGATGAGAGCTGTAATGTAACAATTACTAGTGTAGGAAGATACGATCAACCTAATCAAGTAGACACAACTGGTTCGCATGTCGTTATAGGTACTGCTAGCAGTTCGCATTTTGGCTCGAATAATTATCATGAAGGTATTTTTACAAAGACAAACATCGAGCAAGGTAAATCCTATACATTAAGTTATTTTAGAGCTAGGGCGTTCAATCAATCCTCAGATGTTAACCTTATTGTCAGGCTATTCAACAGTGAAGACTTAGATATCGATGTTTACCCTTTTCATGATAGACAAATGAATATTTCTTGGGATGAACCTTTTTCTGATATTAACGATCGATTTACCGGACCAACTCAAGATTTTACAGATATTGATCTTGAAGCAAACGATTGGGAACAAAACATCATTTGTTTTACAGCAAACAATAATTACAACGCTATAGCATTCATCTATTTTCATCCTAATGATGCTATTAATGTTCATGGTATTGGTCTTGATCATATAGAACTACTCGAAGAAACATTTGACTCATCTCCTGTAACATTAAATGCTTGTAATAATAGTGTAACAATTGGACAAGATAGTTGTAAACTGACTAACATGTACTTTGCTTGGTATGACATTACAGATATTAATAACCCCATTCAATTAACATTGAATGACAGCATAACTTATGATGGCAATACCGCCGGGATTTCTTTCCCAATTGGAAATGCTTCTGGCTCAGAAATTTCCTTATTACCTAATGATAATAAAATCTACCAATTAGTAAAAGGCTTTAATAGCGATTTGAGTTATGGTGGAAATGGCTTAACTATTGCAAACATAAATTGTCAAGACCAAACAGCAAACTATAGTATTAATGTTTGTCCCAAACCCTATATATCACAAACATACATATCGCAAGGTGCTGCACAATTTATTGAGATAAAAAATACTGATCCAAATAATCAAATCAATCCGGGCATGTATTATTTAGCGGTCTATGAAAATGGCAGTTCAATAAACGCCAGCCCTTCAAGTAGTATAGATATTGCTTCAGTAAACCCTATCGCTATAGACGAGGTAAGGACATTTAAAAACCCAAGTGCTCTTATCCCTACAGCTAATCAAGGGGAAATCAATAATCTTCCCATTTCTTTCAATTTTGATGGAAATAATGATATTATAATTATAACAACCTCAAATGATAATACAGCTTGGGAAAATAGAATCGATATTATTGGTAGTCACAACAATTGGTTAAATCCTGGACCAAATGGTAATACTGATAACTGGGGTCAAGATCAGAGTTGGGTTAGAAGTAATTGTGCCAGTCAGGTACCCAATAGAGATTACTATGACCCAGATGATTGGGTAAGCTACGATATTCTTGAAATAAATTCTATGCTAAACTTAAATCAGGCAAACATGACCAATGCTATATTAGGTAGACATAGGGATTCTACCTTACGATTTTTCAACGGAAATTGGATAGATGAAGACTCGTCTGTAAACCCAGATCGTTCAAGAGCAATCAGAATAGAAGACGACCTTGACACAAGCATTCATGGCAGTTTCGAATCTTGTTGTCTTACCATAGCACCAGAAACATCATTAATCATAAATGAAGATACCTATGTAAAGGTAGAAGTGAATGTTGTAATTCAATCTCCACTAGGTTTATTAGACATCAAAAACAAAGGTAGCTTAGTCATGATAAAAGATACTTACAACGGGGTTGATGGTCCTGATTTGTTCACTCTGGAAGATGGCGCAACTAGTTTGATAGGGAAAACCACCGTAGGTCTTGATTCACCATACGATTATGTGTTTTGGTCTTCCCCATTGAGTTTAAGCCCAAGAAATTTACCCCAAAATAGTATTGAAAATTTATTCCCCAGTACTATTTTTAACAGTGATCGTTTTAATACTTATATCAATCAAAACTTCTACGATGAATTTAGTGGTCTTGGATATCCGCAATCAGAACTTGGCGCAGATGGTTATGACGATAATGGTGATGATTATTCCATACCACCAGACCGAAACGCTTTACTTATCCCAGGAAAAGGTTATGCAAGTTGGCCTCCACAAAATCTAAGTGGAAATTTTGATTATACCATTCAATTCAGTGGGTTACCCAACAATGGTGTGGTAACTTCTGGTACGAATGATGCAGAGACAGATGTGTGGCGAAATACCTCAGAAAATGGATATAACTTCAATTTAATTGGAAACCCCTATCCTTCCGCAATTGATTTAGACACATTTTTTGAGGTAAATGCCCCAATTATTGAACCTCTAGCTTATATTTGGGGTAGGTTAGTGAATGACGATCCTAATAATACAGGAGGTCCTTTTGATCAAAATTATCAGCAAGATTCTTTCTTCGTTTACAATCCAACTATGATGGTTTCTGTGCCTTCACAACTTGCTAATAGTAGTCCGTTTAACAGCGAAGGAATACTAGCTTCATGCCAATCGTTTTTTGTGTTAACACGACAAGGTTTATTGCCAGAAAATAATTCAGGACAAGCAAACAATGAATTTGCTGGAGATATCGTCTTCAATAATAGTATGCGAACTACTTTACCCAACGATACCTTCTCCTTTAATAGCAATACTTCTTCAAGTTCAGAAAATGATTCAGAAGGAAAAGTATGGCTAAACTTATTGTCTCAGAATAACTTAAATGGCTCCCAAATGGGAATCGCGTTTGTTTCAAATGGGAATCCAGATTATGACAATTCAGAAGATGCTAAAACAGTTTACGGAAAAGCCTTAAACTTATACAGCAAGAGGAATGATAAGGATCTTGTTATTGATATACAAGGAGTTTTTGATTCAGAAGTAACAATTCCTATTGGCATAACTAAATTAATTCCAAATGAAGATCATTTCTATATCAGTATAGAAAAAACTGAAGGTATACTTAATGAAAAACCAATCTATCTTGAAGACAAACGTTTAGGAATTATCCATAATTTAAGAGATGGAAAATATACGTTTACTTTAAAAAATAAAGTAGATGATGATAGATTTATATTACGCTTCGAGAATTCAAGCACTTCCCTCTTGCAAGAAAAATCATCAATAGTAAATGTTGTTACTACAGATGTTGAAAATATATTGATTAGCACAACAAATGATTTGAAAATTACTCAGTTGGACATCATTGATTTATACAACCCTTCCTTACATGGTAAAACTCTAATGTCTGATAAAAACTTGAAGAAATCGAAAATACAAACACAAATAGACCCACAAGTAAAAATTCTATTTATCAAAGCAATTCTGGAGGACAATAGTGTACATACCAAAAAAGTGATTCGATAATGCTATAAAATAGGTGAATAGTAAAAAATTAAAACTAACCTACACTGTAACTAACTTTGTAGAACAAGAATAATTCAATTACTTTTACAAGTACTAAACAAGTACTTTGAGTATATTAAAACGTTTTTTTAAAGACACCTTTATTTATGGCTTAGCAATCGTATTGCCAAGAATCATCAACTTCCTTTTAGTTAGGCTTCATACTGACAATTTAGAGAACGAAGCTTTTTCAGATAATACCACTTTTTATGTCTATGCAGCATTCTTTAACGTATTCCTTACTTACGGAATGGAAACTGCCTTTTTTAGGTTTTTCAGTAAAACAAAAGACAAAGCCATAGTATTTTCTACTTCATTAATTGCCTTAACGGTAACTACATTAACTTTTGGTGTTATTGTATTCAGTTTAGCAGATCAAATAGCAGAAATCTTGTTGATTAACGTCAGATTCTTCAAAATTCTAGTTGGAGTTACAGTTTTAGAAACTCTTATTGTTATCCCTTTTGCTTATTTGAGAGTTGCTGGGAGGCCAATTAGATTTGCTGTCTTAAAAATGATTAATGTACTGGTAATTGTTCTACTAAACATCCTGTTTTTATCAGAAGTTTATGGTAGCCTGTACCTTCGAGAATTAATTCCTGTTCCAGAGAAAGTAGAATATGTATTCATTGCAAATTTAATGGCCAGTATTGTCGTTTTTATTCTTTGCTTACCTTACTTTCTTAAATCATCTTGGAAATTTGATGGCAGCTTACTTAAAAACATGCTTCGATATGGATGGCCTATTATGGTTGCTGGTTTTGCCTTTGTAATCAATGAGAATCTAGACAAATGGTTATTACCAATTATGGTAGATAAAGCCACTAATGGTTCCTATGCAGCTTGCTACAAATTAGGAGTATTCATGACTTTATTCATACAAGCTTTTAGAATGGGTGCAGAACCTTTTTTCTTTAATCATGCCAAAGAGAAAAATGCTCCTGAAACTTACGCCAGAATTTTAAAATACTTTACCATCGTTGGCTCCATAGGGTTAGTCACAATAATTGTAGCAATAGAACCTCTAAAACACCTATTCATCAATGAATCATATTACGATGCATTAGAAATAGTTCCTTATATCCTTTTGGCTAATTTGTTTTTAGGTATTTATCACAACCTAGCCGTTTGGTATAAACTTACTGATAAAACGCGATATGGAATGTACATTTCACTTATAGGAGCAGCAATTACTATCCTCTTTAATGTCGTCATGATTGATGTCATTGGATTTATGGCTTGTGCCTATGCTACTGTCACCGCTTACGGAACCATGATGCTGATTTCTTATTTCCTCGGAAGAAAACATTATGAGGTGCCTTATGATGTGAAAAGAATTGTTTTTTATCTAATACTATCGACGGGTTTATCGTTAATATCTTTTTATCAATTTCCCGATAATATGTGGATAGGAACAGCATTATTATGCGTATTTTTAGCCATCATTTTCTTCCTAGAAAGAAAAGAATTGAAACAAGTATTAAAAAGTTAAGAGTAGATGCAAATCAATATCATCAACACCTCAGCTCATGACCTTCCGCATTATGAAACTGAAGCTTCTGCAGGAATGGATCTTAGAGCTAATATTTCAGAAATCATTACATTAAAACCTTTAGAAAGAACCATCGTAAAAACAGGGTTGTTTATCGAGCTGCCCATCGGCTTTGAAGCACAGGTTCGTCCGCGAAGTGGACTCGCCGCAAAAAAAGGAATCACCGTGTTGAATGCTCCCGGCACAATCGATGCAGACTATAGAGGTGAAATAGGGGTGATTTTAGTAAATCTTTCTAATGATGATTTTGTGATCGAAAACGGAGAGCGTATTGCTCAACTTGTGATCGCAAAACATGAAAGAGCAGAATGGAATGAGGTAGCAGAACTTTCAGAAACAGCCAGAGGAGCTGGTGGATTTGGAAGTACAGGAGTAAAATAAGTGGTTAATTAAATAGATAAAAACATGAAAATTATAGTTCCAATGGCAGGAAGAGGGTCACGATTAAGGCCTCATACCTTAACCGTACCAAAACCTTTAATCCCAGTGGCAGGAAAACCAATTGTACACCGTTTGGTTTCAGATATCGCTGAGGTTTTAGGAGAGCCTATAGAAGAAATTGCCTTTGTATTAGGTGATCCAGCTTTTTTTGGAGATGATGTGGTAACGAGCTTAAAAGCATTAGCAGAAAGCCTTGGTGCAAAAGGAACAATTTATCGTCAGGATCAACCTCTAGGAACAGGTCACGCCATTATGTGTGCCAAAGAATCACTATCGGGCCCAGCAGTTATTGCCTACGCCGATACATTGATTAGAGCCGACTTTAACCTGGATAAAGATGCAGACTCTGTTATTTGGGTAAAACAAGTCGATCAACCAGAAGCTTACGGAGTTGTTAAACTAAATGACAACAACGAAATTGTTGAGTTGGTAGAAAAGCCTCAGGAGTTTGTTTCAGACTTAGCAGTAATCGGAATATATTACTTTAAAGATGTTGGCGTTTTAAAACAAGAGCTACAACATGTGTTGGATAATAATATAATCAATGGTGGAGAATACCAGATTAACGATGGTATTAAAGGAATGATGAGCAAAGGGAAAATATTCAAAACAGGAAAAGTTGATGAGTGGATGGACTGTGGAAACAAATTGGTGACCGTAGAAACCAATCAACGGATGCTTGGATTCTTAGAAAAAGATGGAGAGCACCTAGTTTCAGAAAATGTTACTTTAGAAAATGCGACTATTGTTCCTCCTTGTTTTATTGGAGATAATGTAGTACTCAAAAATGCAACTATAGGACCGTTTGTTTCCGTAGGAAATGATACCGTAATTGAAAATGCTACTATTAAAAATTCGTTAATTCAGACAAAAGCAGTGATTAAAAATGCTAATTTAGAGGAGGCGATGATTGGTAATCATGCAAAATATAATGGGGAGTTTACCCGAATAAGTATTGGCGATTATAGCGTTATGGAATAATATTTGAAGTTCCTATCATAGTATTCGTTAGTTTAGCATAGAATGAAGCAATGGAAATTCATACAATTCGTTTTGCTGGGAATGTTTTTGTTCTCCGGAATTTCCTTTGCGCAAGAAGAAGAACGAGAAGATGATTTAGGTGATGTTTCCGATGCCTTTCAGGAGCATTTCTTCGAAGGACTGAAGCAATCGGCTATAGAAAACCATGAAAGAGCCATTGCGGCTTTCTCTAAATGTCTGGAAGAAAATCCCAATAATGCCATTGTTCAGTATGAAATAGGGAAGGCCTATCTAAAAACTGAAGAATACAGTTTAGCTCAAAGTTCCCTGGAAAAAGCCATCGAACTTGATGATAAAAACGTCTGGTATCTCGACAGCCTTTATGAAGCCTATGATAAAACCAATCAGGATGACAAAGCCATTGAAATTTTAAAAAAATTGTCAGTATTTCATCCAGATTATAAACTAGATCTGGTTAAATATTATTTCAATAAAACCCGTTTTGATCAAGCTTTAAGCTTAATGGATGAATTGGATGAAGAAACAGGCATCAATTCAGATAGAGATCTTTTAAGAAAACTCATTTACCAACGATCTGGTTACTCAGAGAGTAAAATAGCTTTTTACAAAAAGCGTATCTCGCAACAACCTGCTAACGAAGACCATTATTTACAAATAATCTACGAATACAGCAACCAAAATGATGTAATCAATGCTAAGGCTATTGCTCAGCAATTGTTAAAAGAAAATCCGAATTCAGAAAAAGTACATTTAGGTTTATACAAATTCTACTTAGAAGACAATGAAAAGGAATTGGCTTATAACTCACTTAAAACTGTTTTAAAAAGTCAGAGTATCGAAGAGCCCTCTAAAAGAAAACTGTTGAATGATTATTTAAGATTTTTAAGAAACTCTGAACCCAATCCAGCTCAAATAGAAGAGTTGGCCGCTATTATCAAAGACAGTGCTAATAATAGCAGATTAACCAGAATCATTACCGATTACTATACAAGTATTGGAGATTTAAACAAAGCTGTAGAAGTACAAACAAGTGCTGGAGTAGATATGAATGATTTTAACAGCGTGAGAAGTTATTTAATTGCTTTGTCTCAAGCCAAAGAACATGAAAAAGTGATTGTAACAGCTACCGAAGCTTTAGAATTATATCCTTCTCAACCGCTTTTATACATGTTAAACGGAGTAGCTTTAAACAGCAAAAATTTACCCGACAAGGCAATAGAATCCTTAGAAATCGGTTTAGAATATATTATCGATGATCCAATTTTAGAAAGTGATTTCTATTATCAAATGGCACAATCGTATAAAATCAAACAAAACGAATCTAAGCATAAAGAATTTTTGTTAAAGGCAAAACAAACACTTGAAAATGCAAATTAGAATTGAACATACATGAACAAAATCATTCAATATAGCTTTGTAATACTATTATTTCTCAGTAGTTGTAAAACTCAACAAGTAGCCTCAGGTAGCTCAGATATCAAAAAGATGTCTGCTAAAGAAGTAATCAAAAAGCATGATAAAAGTAAGGCTGATTTTAAGACATTAAGTTCTAAACTAAAGGTTCGTTATGAAGATCCAACCCAAACTCAAAATGTGACAGTAAGTCTTAGAATAGAGAAAGACAAAAAGATCTGGATTAGCGCTTCACTATTAATTCCTTTAGCCAAAGTATTAATTACTCCTGAACGTATTAGTTATTACAACAAAATTGATAAGACTTATTTCGAAGGAGACTTTTCACTGGTGAGCAATTGGTTAGGAACCGAATTAGATTTCCAACAAGTACAAAGTCTTTTATTAGGAGAATCATTATTTGATCTCAATGATGGAAAACATACCGCCGAAGTATACGACACTTCCTATCTGGTGAAACCAAAAAAACAATTAGAACTTTTCGAGCGTTTGTTCTTAATTAATGCCAAGCACTTCAAAATGGATTCTCAAGAAATATCTCAAGTACAAGAGTCAAGAATCCTATTAGTAAACTATAACGAATATCAAGATGTTTCTAAAGAGAAATTACCAAAAAAGGTGAAAGTAGTCGCTGTTGATAAAAAAGACGAAACAAAGCTAGATATTGACTTTAGAAGTATAACTTTGAATAGAGATCTTTCGTTCCCGTTTAAAATTCCTGGACACTATAGTGAAATCAAGTTTTAATGCCAACGCTACACAAGACATACCGACTATTTTTTCTCCTGATTTTCTCACTTTTACTGAGCAATACTGCCTTTTCTCAAAGTAGTAAGCAAAAGAAATTAGAAAATAGAAGAAAAGAGATTTTAGCAGAAATAAGGCAAATCAACACGCTGTTAGATGCGAGTAAAAAAGAGAAAACCTCTTTATTAAATCAGGTAGAAGAACTCGACTTAACAGTAAAAGCGACCCAACGACTCATTAAAATCACCAACGAACAGGCCAATCTGTTAACAAGAGAGATTCGAGCAAACACAAAAAAGCTAAAAGAGCTAGAAGAAGAATTAGCCTTATTAAAAGAAGATTACGCGAAAATGGTGGTACGCTCTTATAAGAGCAAAAAACACGATAGTAAATTAATGTTTATCCTGTCGTCAGACAACTTTGTTCAGGCCTATAAACGATTACAATACATCAAGCAATATACTGACTACAGAAAAAAACAAGGCGATTCGATTAAAGCCAAAACAGAGAAACTTAAAGTAATCAATCAAAATTTAGATCGTCAGAAAACAGATAAAGAAGCCTTGATTGCTGAAAATAAGCGTACACGAAAAAAATTATTAGCTGAAAAACAAGAGCAAGAAACGTTAGTCGCCAATATCAAGAAAGACGAAGGAAGGTATATTGTTCAAATCAGGAAAAGACAAAAGGAAAGAGATCGAATTGAGAAACAAATCGACAAAATTATTCGTGATGCTATCGCCAAATCTAATAAAGGTAAGCCTAGTACACCAAAATCTAAAACTAATTTTACTTTAACCAAAGAAACCAAAGCTTTAGCCTCAAACTTTAGAGCTAACAAAGGGAAATTACCCTGGCCCGTTGAGAAAGGAATTAAAACCGAAGGATATGGTAAGAAAAGACATCGTACGTTAGCCAATGTTACCACATTTAATCGCGGAGTTGATATCGCTACAGAAAAAGGTGCTGATGCCAGAGCTTGTTTTAAAGGCGAAGTGCTACGTATTGAAGTTTCAAGAGATACCAATAAAAGAACAATCTATCTCCAACACGGTAATTACATCACAATCTATAAAAACCTCAGTGAGGCTTATGTAAAAACTGGAGATAAAGTAGAAACCAAAGATCCCATTGGTAGAGTAGCTAAAGATTTGATCACTGGTAAAACACTACTAAAGTTTTTTATTTACCAAAACACGCAACGATTAAACCCAGAAGAATGGGTCTATAAAATGTAGGTTTGTCTAGCTAAATAAAGCCTTTAGCTCTGTCGCATCTGATGCTTTCATTTTTCCAGCTAAGACTAAACTTAATTGCTTACGCCTTAAAGCCCCTTCATAACGCTCTTTTTCTAAATCTGTTTGAGGGACAATCCCAGGAATAGGCACCGGACTCCCTGTTCTGTCTACAGCAACAAAGGTATAAATGGCCTCGTTAGCCTTAGTGCGAATTCCAGATTCACGATCTTCAATCCATACATCCATATACACTTCCATAGAGCTTTTAAAAGCTCTGGAAACTTTAGCTTCAATAGTTAAAACACTTCCGGTAGGAACGGCTTTATTGAACGCAACATGATTTACAGAGGCTGTGACTACAATTCTTCTGCAATGTCTTCTTGCTGCGATACTTGCTGCTCTATCCATTCTGGCTAAAAGTTCGCCTCCAAACAGGTTATTTAATGGGTTTGTTTCACCAGGTAAAACTAAATCTGTAACCGTAGTACAGGAATCAATAGGATGTTTTGCTTCCATAGGAAAGTTTTATACAAAGGTACGGTAGCTACATTAAATGCAAAACCGAAACAAATAAAATTTTAATTAAAATTGAATGAGAATACTTACTTCATATTCTTTACCAGCAACCAGGCTCCTTCGTTGTCATTAGCACGAATTTCTCTTAGTTTCTGAAGGGCTTCTTGAGCATCATTAGTACTAAAATAAGCTACTTGGTGCAAACCATATTTATTTTGCCCAAGACGAGAAGGTTTGTAACTCGCTTCTTTTAAAAGCGCCATCTTTTTCTCAGCATTTTCTTCATATCGAAAAGCACCAGCAATAATATGATATTTCCCAGCTGGAGCAATTTCTTCAGTTTCTAATTCAAGTGTTAAGGCAGGCATTACACCTAAATCAAAACTTGCTTCTTGAATAACAAATTCTTCAGCTTTATTATCTGTTAATGAATTTTTAGTCTCCATTTCATCACCATATTTCCAATCGGCGATGAAACCTGTTGCTATTAAAAAGGCTGCCGCAGCTGCTATTTGTAGATACGGTCTTTTTGTTTTTTCTTCTTTCTCTTCAGGGGTCACAGTAATTTCAG
>JABSPN010000050.1 GCA_013214425.1 Flavobacteriaceae bacterium
TTTAGTGATAATTCTCCCAGACTTTGTCTGGTTAAGTATAGAATCAAAGCATCTGCTTGAGAAACATCGGCGTTAAGAAAACTAGCCTTATAAATAGTAATTTGATTTTCAAGTTGGTGTTTAGTAATAGTATCCTTAGCAATAAGAATAGCTTCTTCTCTTAATTCATAACCAACTCCTTTGGTTTTATATAATTCAGAAGCTTTGATTAAAGCATTAGCATCACCGCAGCCTAAGTCAACCAACAATTCTCCTTCTTTAATATTTAGTAATTCGAGTTTGAAATGAATGATTTCTTCAGTAGAAAGTACATAGGGTTCTGGTAAATACATAAATTATTTTCTAGGAATATACATTCGGGCTAAATAGAGGGTTCCATTTACATCCAAACAAGTAACTAAATACTTTTTTTGAGTTCCATCACAGTTAACTGTAATCTCCCCATCTACATATTGAATTGGCGCATAAGGATCTGATGTGCGCTTTGTAAAACTTGAATTCGCTATAGTCCTACTGTTACACTTTCTTAACTGACTTAAAGAATAGGTAACAGATCTTTTCCATCGTTCCATTTCGGGTTTAAAATCGTCAATCTCCATATGAGCTTCATCACTGGCATTGGCTCTGAGTATCGATTCAGTAATCACAACTTTGCTTTCCTGAGTACTACTTTTCATTGCATTTTTTAATTTCATTACAAAAACATTAGTTCCTCCTGAACTTAAAGTAGGAGCAGAAGTATTACCAGATTTTGAACTCGAACTCTGAGTTGATGTAGTAGTAGCACTGCTAGTGCTTGCAGTTGAAGGGCTTATTGAAGAAGTTCCCGGTATTGATGTAACGGGCATTTGTCCTTCTCCTTGAAACTTTAGCTTTTGTATGATGCGATTCAAGAACTTTAAGGAAGTATCAGAATACGAACTTGAATTATCGTAGGTAGTTATGATATAATATTGATTTTTGTAAGTAATGATTCCTTCAGTAACTGTTTTTACATAAGTTTTTTGTTTTTCCTTTACCAGTTTTTTATGTGATATATAACTTTCGTAGTTATTGGCTACTCCATCCATTTTTTGAGTGTAAGAGGTCATCAAACCAGGATATTTTGGATTCGAAAAATACTGCTGCCAAAGGCTTTGAGCATCTTTATTTTGACTATTGTATTTTCCAATAATTTTCACTTTTCCTGAGTCTTCTGTCACTAAAATATGATTTCCTTTGTCATGTGCATACATCCTCATATCCAAACAGATAGATAAATTCCATTGCTGTTTTTCAAATAAATCTGGGCAAGGTGTACTTTCCTGAGCGGTTAATAAACCAAATGAAATTAATAATAAAAACGCGTAAAAATTCTTCATGATCAATAGGGTTTAATAGTGTTAAATATAAAAATTTTTTTTTGCGTTGTTTTTTAAAAGGGCTAAATTTCAGCAAATATTAAATTCAAATTAAGCAATGAAAATATTAGGAATCGGATCGAGAATTAACCATCTAGAATATGGTTTTGGTGTTGTGACCAATGTCACAAGTGGTATGTATTGGGTTACTTTTCAGAAGGACGGATTAGAAACAATCGAAATTAACAGTGAATTTGAGATTATTGAAGCTGTTCATGATGAGGGCGATACCATAAGTTTTTATGAAGTAGAAAAAACATTAAAAGATATTTTAAAGCGTTGGTCTGATACTTCTGAACTAGTTCCAATAGCCGATAAATGGAAAAAAGGCACCTTGATTTTACAACCAGGGGATAGTAGTTTATCGAACAAAGAACTTCCCATCGATACGTTTTTTCATAAGATAGTTATGGTACGTGATCGTATTCGAGTGATGGAACAGAAAATCAATTCTAGCAAAACACTGGATGATCAAGATAAAATTGACTTACAACAATACATTACGAGAATCTATGGAAGTTTAACCACCTTTAATGTCTTGTTTAAGAGCAAATCGGATCACTTTGTTGGGGTGAAATCCAAGTAAAACCTATTCAGTTAAAAATAGTAACTTGTTGGCATGAATTTTAAGTCAATCTTATGAAAAGAAAAGAATTTCTTCAATCTATATTAGGAGCTTCTGCCTTTATGGCAATGCCCAATATCTCTTTTGCTGAAACACCTGAAGCTCTTCCGGAGTTAATCAAGTCTACAGAAAAACAGACATTTGGTAGTTTAATTGGACATAAAGCAACACCAATTAAAAAAGTAAGAGTAGGAATTATTGGTTTAGGAAATAGAGGAAAAGTACTCCTTAAAATGTTTAAATGGTTGGTTGAAAACGACCATGCCGAGATTGTCGCTTTTTCAGATTTACTCGATCAAAATATTAAAGTAGCTGAAGAAATTCTAGCCCAATGGCAAAAGAAAAAAGCAGCTATATATTCTAAGAATGAAGAAGATTGGAAGAATTTAGCCCAACGAGATGATATAGATTTATTACTCATCTGTACGCCGTGGCGTTTGCATACTCCGATGTCAGTATTCGGAATGAACCATGGAAAGCATGTCGCTTGTGAAGTACCCATAGCCTATACCTTAGAAGACAATTGGAATATCGTTCAAACAGCAGAGCGCACTAAGATGCATTGTATTATGATTGAAAACTGTTGTTACAATCAAGAAGAAATGTTTGTATTGAATATGGCAGAAAATGGAGTTTTTGGGGATTTAACCCATGCAGAAGGTGCCTATTTACACGATTTGAGAGCCCATATGTTAAGCAAAGATTACTACCAAGATCAATGGCGTATCAAACATCATATAACACGTGATGGAAATTTTTATACAACTCACGGACTAGGACCAATTAGTTTTTATATGAATATAGGTAGAGGCGATACGTATATGCACCTGACTTCTATGAGCTCGCGAGAATTGAATTTAAGTGAAACTGCTAAAAGAGAGAACGCCCCCTATCACAATTTCAAGTGTGGTGATATGAATACCACCTTAATTAAAACAGCTAAGGGTAAAAGTATCATGCTTCAGTTTGATGTCCATACAGGAAGACCCTATTCGCGAATCAATAAATTAGTTGGAACCAAAGCTGTACATGATGGTTATCCAAGTAGGTTATATGTAGATGACGGTAAGTTATTGTATTGGGGACATAATTGGGTAGATGATGCTACGTATAAGGAATATGAAGAAAAGTACACCCATCCAATCATTAAAAAGTTACGAAATATCAGTAAGTCCTATAAAGAAGGACATGGTGGAATGGATTTTGTCATGATTTACCGTCTTATACGATGTTTAAATTTAGGACTACCGCTTGATATTAATGTATATGATAGTGCGATTTGGAGTGCCGTTACACCGATATCAGAATTATCGGTAGCGAGTAATAGTTTATCCATTCCTTTTCCAGACTTTACAAATGGAGCCTGGAAAGAAGCAAGACAGCTTGAAGTAATGCAAAACACAGCCATATAAAGTAATTTCATGACAGCGCTTATTTCATATTATGTGACAGCAATAGTTTGTTTAATAACAGCTTTTGTCATTCAGCGTATCTATTTTAAAGAAAAAATAAGAAACGCAGAAAGTATGTCGTTGCGCGGGATTAAGTGGTTTGGTTTAGCCATTTTTTCCTGGGGCTTAGGAGCGTTAATCAATTTGATTTTGGTTGATGGGTTTTCTATTGATACCAATGATAAACTCATCATCTCTTTAGGAGTTTTCTTTTCTTTGATCAACTCATTATTCATTTTAATGTCTTTACCGTCAATTGAACATCAGGGGAAAAGAAATTTGGTAATTAGAATCATAGAACGGTTTACCGAAAAAGAGGTATTTTTTATTTTTGGAGGCATTTTATTCATGATTGCTTTTGTATTTGTGGTTTCGTTTTATAATTCCAATCAAGATGCTTCAAGTAATAGTGTGATTTGGTTAATCGATATTCCGATTTCTTTAGTGGTAGCCTTTGCTTTACTGAATGAGCTAAACAAAGCTTTTAAGAATAGAGGGATGCGTTTTATGTATTTGCCTACATTTTCTCTTTTTCTACTCATTATTGTTGCTGTGACACATCGTATTATTCCTGAAACTACAGCGGCTAATTATATGTCTGCTGAAGTCTGGTCTTTACTAGGAGTGATTACTGCCTTGTCTTTTAAATTTTTATTCATTTTACTGTTTTCGATATTACTTTACAGTTGGAAATTATTGGCAGAGAAGGAAGAGCAACAGGGTTTACTCAACATACTTTCCGAAGAAAACTTACTCCTGAAAAAGGGTAAAGAAACTCTGGAAATAGCTAATGAAAGTCATTTAGATACCATTAAACATTTAAAGCATGATCTGGCTAAAAAGGATAAAAAGTATAAGAAACTTAAAAAGTCTTCTAAAGTAGAGTTGTCAGATCGTCAAAAGGAGGTTGTAGCAAATTTAGGTTTATGTGGAGAAGAAAAATCATACACCGAAATTGCTGAAGCCATGCATATAGGTGTCGATGGTCTACAAGCCCATATTTACCAAATCACAAAGGTGTTGAATATTAGCGGGAGTGGAGGTAAAAAACAATTGATTGCCTACGCCAAAGAAAATAATTTACTTCAGTTCGCCACCATAGATCAATAATTCATCGCCTCATTATTATGTACTTAATCATATGCTTAAGTAGTTCGTTACAATAATTTCATCATTGCGTAAGCTTTTATTTTAGTTTGATTATTAGCAATTTAGCTTTAATCAAAATCAAAAAACGAATGATCAAAGTAGTTACACTATGCCTATCTGTATTATTCTATATTTTAGGTACGTTACAGGCTAACGCTCAAACCGTAGATGAAAAAATCAATCAATTTTTTAATGATTCAACAGGTTGGTTCGTCAATGCAATTTTTGCTCAAATTCCAATTACAGAAAATGTAGGGATTCCCTGGGTGCTTATCGTCTTGTTAATAGGTGCAATTTATTTCACGATCTATTTTAAGTTTATCAATATTACTGAGTTCTTGACTTCTATAAGAATAATTAGAGGGAACTACGATCATCTAGACAAGCAATCTCATCAACACGATATTCCTGAAACTATCAAAATAGAAGGGGCTCAGGGAGAAGTGTCCCATTTTCAAGCCTTAACAGCAGCGCTTTCTGCAACTGTGGGATTGGGCAATATAGCTGGTGTAGCCATTGCCTTATCAATTGGTGGTGCAGGGGCGACATTTTGGATGATTCTTGTGGGATTATTGGGAATGTCTTCCAAGTTTGTTGAATGTACCTTAGGTGTTAAATATAGAGAAGTCTCTAAAGACGGCATCGTATTTGGTGGCCCTATGTACTATCTTAGAAACGGATTAAAAGAATTAGGATACTCAAAATTCGGTAAAATCATGTCAGTACTGTTTGCTGTGATGTGTATTGGAGGATCTTTTGGAGGAGGAAATATGTTTCAAGCCAACCAGGCCTTTCAATTGTTTGAACATGTGACTGGTGGAAAGGAAAGTTTTTTCTACGGAAAAGGATGGCTGTTTGGACTTATCATGGCAGTTGGAGTAGGTATCGTTATTATTGGAGGAATCAAGAAAATTGCTCAGGTAACAGAAAAAATAGTGCCGACTATGGTTTTGGTTTATATATTGTCAGTGATCAGTATTCTAGTGATTAACTATGAGTTGATTCCTACAGCATTTTCGGCAATACTAAACGGAGCTTTTAGTCCAGAAGGAGTAGTAGGTGGATTTGTTGGTGTGCTGATTCAAGGTTTTAGAAGAGCCGCTTTTTCAAATGAAGCAGGGATAGGTTCAGCCTCTATAGCGCATTAAGCTGTAAAAACAAATTAAGCAGCGAGTGAAGGCTTAGTGGCTTTGTTAGAGCCCTTCATTGACACGGTCATTGTTTGTACCATGACAGCTTTGTTATTAATTATTACAGGTCAGGTCACGGTAGGAGAAACTATTTCTGATGCTGAGGGTATTTTAATGACATCAAATGCGCTGGCTAGTGGTATATCCTGGTTTCCTTATGTTTTAACTGTAGCCGTTATTTTGTTTGCTTTTTCCTCTATGATTTCCTGGTCTTATTATGGTTATCAAGCCTGGTCTTATCTCTTCGGAAGAACAAAAAGAATAGGAAATACCTATAAGATTATTTTTTGCCTTTTTACTGTAATTGGTTCTGCAGCTACTTTGGGTGCTGTGACTAACTTTTCTGATGCAATGGTTTTTGCCATGATGGTTCCCAATATGATTGGTCTTGTGATATTAGCTCCAAAAGTAGTTCAGGAGTTAAAACGGTATAAGAGTGCAATAAAAGAAGAGGAACTTTAATGTATAGTTTCTTTTTCGTAAATTTATAAGAAGAAAATGCATCTTTTTTTGTTTTTTCCAGTCTACTAGATGAATTAAAAAATACAAATATGAAAATACATAAAGGATGTTCTTGCAACTGCAATGAATGTAAAAACGGAAATTGTTCTGGATGTAACTGTGAAAGCTGTTCATGTTCAGGATGTAATTGCTAAAATTATGATCTCCACGAGAGTGGAGATCTTTTATATTATATGTCAGAAATCGAATCAATTTGGAATCAATATTATCAAGACCTAAAAAGATTTGCTTTGAGTAAATTGAAACAAGAAGATAGTGTTGACGATATTCTTCAGGAGGTCTACATCAAAGCTCAAATAAATTGGGGAGCTCTTCAGGATATCACTAAAGTAAAGTTCTGGTTATTGACTATTACTCGAAATACCATAACCGATTTTTTTAAAAAGAACAATTCCATAGAACTTCAAGAAAGTGATTTGAAATCTGACGATTTTACCATAGAACAAGTTTCCGAAGAACCCCATACAGAAAAAGATTGTTTAGTGGGTATTATCAAAAATCTTCCGAAGAAATATAGAGAACCATTATTCCTTTCAGATATAAAAGGAATCAAACAAAATGACATTGCTAAACAACTTCATTTACCCTTATCTACAGTTAAATCTCAGATACAAAGAGCTAGAAAAATGATTGTTCAGGGTTATATGGATTGTTGTGATTATACCCTTAATGAAAAAGGATATTTAGTTGGAGAAATTAAAGAGAAAGAGTACTGTAAAGTCTGCAATCACTAAACATATGATAAGCCAAATGTATTGTTAATAGAATAATAATATTTGGGTTTGGATTATTAAAAACATTTTTTGTAAGTTTACTATAGATATTTAGCATACAAAACCTATATGAATAGTAGAATATCCTAAAATGTTAAATATTGTGTGGTCACTTATATATGAATGCTTATGAATACATCTTTACTCTGGGAACAACACCACAAAGAGGTTGAACATTTAGTCTTTACAAAGGTTAAACGAAAGGAAGTCGTTCAGGATTTAGTCCAGGAAATCTTCAAAAAGGTACATGAGAAAAAAGAGTCGACCAAACCTTCAATATTGTCTATTGCAGATCATACCGTAGACGATTACTTAAGTAAAGAACATTTCGATAATTCTAATAATGAAGTCAGCGAAAAAAGGAATTCGCTCAAGAGTCTTTATATGAAAAGAATTGTGGATTGGTACTATAAAAACTTAGCTTAACACACTTATAAAATAGAAGAGTGCCATTGAAATTATTTCATTGGCACTCTTTTTATTTTATTCTCTCCATCTAATAACAGCAGCTGCAAGTTTAGTCAATAAGAAAACGATAAGACCAAAAAGTGGAGCGAGAAATGTAGTTTTTAATCCATTGGCTAAAATACCTATAGAAACCCCTTCTACCATTCCAATAGCATCAAAGGCTTCTATAAGTCCCATAATCTGACCAATAATTCCCCATACCAAGGCGAATAATCCGAGAGAACCGATAAGCTCTCTTAGTTTTTTTCTCATTTCTGGTTTGATTAAAGCTAATACTGTCAATAAAACACTCACAATAAGGAGTATAAGAATTGGATAGGTGAAAAAAGGACCGCCTTCGCTTAAGCGTTGAAAAAAAGTACTCATAATAATTCGTTTTTAAGATTAATGTTATTCCAAATGTATAGTTCAGAATGAATCATTAATTTTAAATGAGATGTATGGCCAGATTCATACCTCTTTTAACCAAATTAGTCATTTAATTGGAAATCGACTATAATTTAATTTAAAAAGGTGTTAAACTTGTTATTTGTCGCAAAACTGGAATAGATAAAAAGTATTTTTACATCTTGCATAGATGAATATCATAGACTTAAATAGAACCAAATTTATTCCTTTACATCTATCCTTATGGGTTGGAGTGTGGTTCTTTTTTGTTTATTTTTTTAGTTATAATACCTCAGACACCACTTTTGTAATTTGGTTTTCAAGTTTTTTATTGCCAGTAACTATGGCTACTACGTATTTTACGGTATATTATCTAATTCCCAAATATTTGCTGGTAAAACATTATGTTAGGTTTGTGTTGTATAGTTTTTATACACTAGTATTTTCAACTTACTTCATTATGTTAACCATATTTGGGAGCTTTATTTTTCTTTCTGAATTGAAAATAGCTAATGTGCCTCCCATGAGTAGAAATTTTGTTTTTGTATTGATTCTTGTCTATTTGGTTGTTGGCTTAGTTAGCTTTATCAGTATTCTGAATCGAAACTTTGCAACTCTGTCCAAAAATAAAGAACTAGAAAATAAAATTTTAGAAGGTCAATTACAGTTAAAAGGACAAGAATTGAACTATTTAAAAAAACAGATTCATCCACATTTTTTGTTTAATACATTGAATACGATCTACGGATTTGCCCTAAGACAGTCCAATCAAACACCCGATATTATTTTAAAGCTTTCTAACCTATTAGATTATATTTTATATCAGGTGCAAAAACCAAAAGTGTTATTAACTGAAGAATTATCTCATATCGAGGAATATTTGGATTTAGAGCGTATCCGATTTCAGGATACCTTAGAGGTAAACTTTAATAAAGAAGGAATTCGTGATGCGGTGGCAATTCCTCCTATGCTACTAATTCCATTTGTAGAAAATGCATTTAAGCATGGCAGTATCATCAGTGGAAAACTGCGTATTGATATTAAAGCAAATTTCGAAGAGCATAACTTTTTGTTTTCTGTAAGTAACACGTTTAGAGATACTCATGAATTGACTGCTAATAAAGGAATCGGACTTGAAAATATTAGAAAGCGACTAAACTTACTATATAATGATGCATATGATTTACAGATAAGTAAAGAAGAAGATCAATTTAAAGTTCAATTACGAATCACTAACCTAAAATTATAGATGAAGAAGCTATATCATTGTATTATTGTTGATGATGAACCAACAGCAAGAGAAATTTTAATGAATTACATTGAGAAAATAGATTCCTTAAAACTCATTGCTGAATGTAAAAATGCTATTGAAGCTTTTACAGTTCTGAATTCAGAACCAGTAGACTTAATTTTCCTGGATATTAACATGCCGGAAATAACAGGTTTGTCTTTTGCTAAATCTTTAAAAAAGAATCAAAAAGTGATTTTTACTACAGCTTATCGAGAATATGCTGTCGACGGATTTGACCTACAAGCCGTAGATTATATTCTTAAACCTATATCTTTAGAACGATTCGTACAGGCAATTAATAAATTTTTAGGCTTACAAATTCCCTTACAAAATGATCAGGAAGTCCCATCTGATGACACCTCCGATTTTATCTTTGTAAGATCGGACAGGAAAATGGTGAAGATTGATTTTAACAGTATTCATTACATAGAGAGTTTGAATGATTATATTAAGATTTATACTGAAACTGGAACTATAGTTACACGAGAAACTATTAGTAATATAGAAGCCAAGTTACCCGCCAATAAGTTTTTAAGAATACATCGGTCTTATATCGTATCCTTACAAAATATAGTCTCATATACTAATGAATTTGTAGAAGTAACGAACAAAGCTCTTCCCATTAGTAGAAGCTATAGAAAACAGGTGATAGATTATTTATCGTCTATTTAATGATAAGATGTGGAACAGTTTCTAAATCCCAATCGAGTACTAAACCGCCAGCCAGGGATTGTGTAATTTCTTTTCCGTATAAATGCTCACAGAGGTACAAGGCTGCTTCAAAGCTTTTTGCTCCTCCAGCCGAGGTGATAAACTTTCCGTCATGAACAAATAAGACATCTTTTCTAACATCCAGCTCTGGGAACATCTTACGCATTGCATCAATATCAGAAGGGAACGTAGTGGAAACTTTTCCATTTAGAACACCCGCCTTAGCCAAAACAAATGCTCCGTCGCAATGTGAAGTAACAAAAGAGGCAGTTTTAGAAGTTTTTCGTACAAACTCAATCATGGCTATATCTTCTAAATCACTATCCAGATGATGTTCGGCGCTTGGAACAACCAGAATATCGATATTGGGAAGTTTGTCTTTTGTATAATCGAAATCTGGAATCATCCTTAATCCTTCAAAAGAAGTAATCACTTCCGAAGTATTAGCAACAGTAAACACATTCATCGGTTTGATTCCTTCCCTAAAAATAGTGTGTTGAAAGATATCATAAGGCGCAGTCAATTCAGTGTTATAGACACCATCCATGATAAGAAATGCCACATTATATCGGTTCGGTTTAAGTTTAGGAAAAGCTTTTTCGACTACAGGATTTTCTTCAATAGGTTGCTGAATTGTTTCTTCGGAAGTTTCTTTACAGCTCATAAAAAGGACAACCAAACAGAGAGTATATACGATTGATTTCATACGTTAAATTTTGTCTAAAATACAGATTAATTTATTCTCCACGGCGGATTCTTTCGGTTTTTACCAGCATAGTATAGAATGATGTTATTTCCATCAGGATCTACTAAAGTAGCTTCTCTCCATAACCAGGATTGATCTTGAGGTAATGTGGTAAATTCAATTCCTTTCTCCTGAAGTTTTTTTACAGTATAGTCTATATTTTTATCTTCAAAATAAATCACAATACTATTGCCTTGTTGTATAGTTTCAACATAATGAATGGAAAAAGTAGCCTCACCATCGATACACTCAAAGCGAGCGTATCGTGGCAAAGCATCTACAATAAGATTGAATCCTAATGTTGTATAAAATGCAACCGAAGCCTCAAGATTTGTTGAGGGCAAGGTGACTTGATTTAGATTCATTTGTGTTCTCTTTTTTCAGGATTAATTTTAACCAGTATAAGAACCCTACACCAACAAACATGAGTCCGGTAAACATGTACCAGGTAAACTCAAATCCATAGCTATCAATAAGATCTGCTCCTAATTTATGTCCGAAGATATGGGCTATAGAGAAAGAAACGCTATACATAGCCATATACTGCCCTTGATGTCCTCTTTTTGCTCTTTGCATGGAAAAGGTATTGGAAAATGGGAAGGTGATCATTTCACCAATTGTCATTAACGACATTCCGATGATCAGTATGCCGCTCCATGAACTTAAGTTCAACACCAATAAACTCAATGCAGTTAAGATAGCTCCATAAATCATTAAGGCCGTTTTGGTGAGCTTTGTTCCTTCTAAATATTTTACCAATGGCATCTCAAGAATCGCAATTACTAATCCGTTCATAGCCATGAGCAAACCAATTTTAGTTTCAGAAAGAAAATGCGCATCCCTGTAGTATAATGGTATGGTCGAAAAGTATTGCAAGAATACAAAACCAAAAATCATCATAGCAATAAAGAATACCCAAAAAGCTTTATCAGAATAAGCCGAAACAGGATTTTTTACGGTTTCCGTTTTTTCTTGTTCTTTAACCATTTTAGGGTTGAGT
>JABSPN010000500.1 GCA_013214425.1 Flavobacteriaceae bacterium
CTGTATAGCGCATCATATCTTTTTGAACATCGATAATGGTTTGATTGGCTTCAGCCTGAATCCATTTGTTTAGTAATCGTTCTGTAATTTTAGAAATAGTTGGGTAATAGCTCTTAATGTTTTTTAAGTTTAAAGCTTCTGATGTAACCAGACGCTGTCTTCTCCATGTATTGCCTTCAGCATTAAAGACCCCTGAAATATCCATTTCAGACAAAATCTCGTCCATTTTACCATAACGTCTAAATTTTTCAGGACGCTGCTTTAAAATTTCTTTGTTAATAGTATTGTTCGCAGAAACAATAACATGTTTAGTTAAAAATCTAACCTTGTATACATCACCACATTCTTTTACCCAATTTTCCAAAACTTGATGTTGATTAGTCCCTTTGAATTGCTTTAGGTTTCCAGTGATAAAATCACCTTTGGGTACAGGTAGTGTTTTTATAGATCTCATAATAAGCTTTAGCCTTTAGCAAAAGATGGAGTAAAAATAAAAAAGTACAGCTAAAAAGCTATACTTAGTTGGGATTAATAGGGGATTGTTAATCAACTGCTTTGGCAGTAGCGACAATTGTCCCGTAATTATGATGTACAGGTAAGGTGTCTAATTGTAAATCGATTCCATTTTGGAATAACATAATGATGTCTGAACCTCCAAAGAGAAAATAACCAAACTCGTCACCTTTGAGTAGGTCGCTTTCAACTTGAGCGGTCATATTTACAGAAGAAACTTGACACATTCCTACAGGAATAATAGCAACTTTTCCAATATTTCCATTTTCAGAGTAAGCAGTGTCAATTACAATGATTCCTCTGGCTTGAGAAAACTCGTAGCCATCTTCAGAACCATCAGGGGCATCAAATTGTTTCTTCGAAATATTCACATTAAGATAGGTTAATCCCTTCACAGGATAGCATTCCATAACCCTTCCTGCTACAGGAGTATGGAATCTATGATAGTCATAAGGTCCTAAAAAATAATGTACAAAAGTTCCATTTGAAAAATCATCTTTAAACTCACTGCCTTCAAGTAAATCTTCGATACTTGCATACTTGTGCGTTTTCTTTAAGGTGATCTCTTCAATAGTTGAATCATTTGTGATGGGATAACTAGCCTTAAAAGTACAATCAGCGGGTGAAGTGACTGTTAGGTTAGAATTGGGGATGGAGATTGGTCTCAATCCGGGGTTTAATTCTCTAGCAAAGAATTGATTGAAAGTCAACCATCCACTAGGAGCATTAGGTCTTTTTTGATCTCCTTCTACAATCATCGAGTCGAGGACATTATATTGGGGAGAATTTTTGATAAACGATTCTAATATTTCATCATTAAACGATTCTGGTGTATTTAAAAAGTAACCCCAGTAATTGGCATAATCAACGAGCCATTTACTGAACCATTCTCCATTCTGTACTTCTACTTTAAGTTTACTACCGTTATCATCAATTTTTTGATCTATTAACCAGTAAAAATGACATAATCTGTCGTAGACTTCCTGATTTTGATCATAATCTGTTTTATTCCAGGCGCTTGAACTACTTTGTTGTGGTTTCCATTTAGCAAAACTTCTTAAATAGGCTAAATAATGCTCGATTGAAGTAGGCCAACACAGAGCGTTATAGAGTTCTACATCTAAATCTTTTTTAGCAATTTCATTTGCTTGACTGAGAGAGCTTAGAATATGAGATTTGAGTTTTTCATTTTGTTTTAGCTCATTCTCTAAAACAATGATGGGGTTTTGTGGGGTTTTCATCAGATTAATTTGTGCTTTTTTGATTAAAAAATGACACCCTAATGTACCCAATACTTAGGGTATCTTCGTAGGTGAAAAACGTAAAAAAAGTAAGGTAAAGCCTTGCTTTATTTTTCTTTCATCTGATGAGTTCCATCCCAGCCTTCCGGAGCCCCATTTTCAATATAAAATTGACATTGATTATAATAGAGTAGTGCAGCTTTATCTGACTTGTTTATTGAAATGATTTTTTGGAAAAGTTTTTGCGCTTCTTCAAACTTTTTGTTTAGATAATTCTCGATAGCCAGATCAAATTCAGTTTTAGTGGCTAATCTTTGCGCTATCATTTCAGTAGTTTCACCATCAAAAAACTCATAAATATCCATTGGTTTTTGTTTTCCTTTCATCAAAACTTTACCCAAATAGCGATAATTATATTGAGAAATATCCT
>JABSPN010000501.1 GCA_013214425.1 Flavobacteriaceae bacterium
CCACTCCTTCGGCCAAAAATTTCGTTTCGGTTTGTCGTAGTTTAATAAACCGTTATTATATATGTCTTTGAATAAAGCATCATTTTCCATAAAGGATGGACAATCATATGGTTTTGTTTTTCCTCTATTTCTTCCTTTTCCTCTTTAGCATTATTAAAAATGGTTATTTTACTCAATTTAGAGTTTATTTTAAGAAATCTTTGAATTTTAGATTCCTCACCTAAAACCCTTGACGAATCGTATGTTTTTGGTTATTAACGGTCTCGTATAACCCTCAGTTATCGTCTAAATTTACATGTTTTTCTGCTGACTATGATTTTTTGTAGGAAAATGAATTCAATTACTAGACTATCTACTAATTGCGGTGATACATTATTAGGGACTTACAATTTCAGTTCAAATTTTCTAAAAAGTCAATTAATGGTAAAATGCCGTTATTATTTTCTTTTTTTCTCTTTTCTATTGAATAATACATTGCGCATATCATTAAAACTGTGAAAATAAGATGTATTATTATCCTGACAATTATCGATATATTGAATTTTTGTAAAATATCAATGTAACCTACATTTATTCCTAAAACTAATAGGAATGTATAGAGCCACATATATCTTGATGTAGTTAACATTCGTTGCTTTAATTTATGAATAAGGTATTTTATATACTTATTATTATTTAATTCTGCACCATTGCTTATTAAGCTATACTTACTCCTATAAGATTGGATTAGTATCATCATCATAGCAAAACTAATTAAGATGATAGATATTGAATAATATATATTTGAGAGTACAGGAAGTAATGTTGCTAAAACGATTATCGTAATCGGAACAGCAACTAGTAAAATGATTCTTTCTAATTTTCCTTTCTTTTCAATTTTGTTTAAATGAGTAATCAACTTTCTTAAATCTAAAGGTGTTGATTTTTCTTCTTTCCAAAGGTTTTGCCAATTTTTAATATCTTTCTCCATAATTATTTTAGTTTTTTACTCAATGTCTTTTTAATTCTATTTATTCTAACTCCAACATTTGAAGTTTTTAATCCAGTTATATTTGAAATATCGTCATAACTACAATTCTCTAATAATAGTCCTATAATTATTCTATCTATTTCTTTAAGTAAAGAGATGGCTAAATAGAGTTTTTTTACTTCTTGTTCTTTATCAGTTGAGTTCAAATTCTCAATTTCGTAATGAGGAATATTAGTTTGATAGTCTATCTCTTTTTTGTTTAATTTGGTTTTTCGATTTAGTGTAAGGAGTGCTGTGTTTGTTGTGATTCGATAGATCCAAGTATCTATATTACTTTCATTTCTAAACGCGTCTAAATTATTCCAAACTTTTATAAGAACTTCTTGAAATAAATCATCAGCATCAGTTTTATTCCCCATAAATCCTAAACAAAGCCTATAGACTTTATCCTTTGATTGTTCATAGACTATTTTAAATTTTTGTTCTTTATTCTTCATAATTTATAAATACCTCAACTGAATTAATAAACCATTTAGGCTCGTCCCACATTATAAAGTGCTTTGCTGTTTCTGCAACTTTGATATCGTAATTATCTCCTTTCAAAAATTGATTTTTATAGTTTTCCTGAACTGTCTCTTTTGTTATTCCATAATCTTTTGCTTCATACCAACTTCCAAATACAAGGATAGGTATTTTTACTTTTTCAATATCATTTCTTAAGTCCGTTGTCATAAACTTATAGATTGCTTGTGTATTGTTTTCCTGCTGAATGAATAGACCATTCAATCGTCATCTGAATATTTTTTGAATCAGTTATCATAGTTGGTATTGTCATTTTTTGTTGTTGAATAAATAATCTGTTGGAAGTTGATAGCATCATTTCTTCCATCATTTTTGCTTGTGGAATAATATTTTCCTCTTTTGCATTTTCATTAGCTAATTCTGCTAATGTCAAAATATGACATTCAAAATTATTTTCTAATGTATCTATTGTTTTGTTCCATACTTTACCAGAAGATGCTAATCCTGAAATTGAAATTATCGGTTTCCCTTGCCCTTTAATTTCAACATTGAAAGAATATTTTTTAGATTGAGTGTAAGCTGTTGTTTGATAAAATTGGTCTAAGTCCTGGGCTGGATTTTACCACATTTCCGTTTACCTTAATATTTCCTTCTGTGGCGGCCTTCTGAATTTTGGTACGTGTGGCATGCTC
>JABSPN010000502.1 GCA_013214425.1 Flavobacteriaceae bacterium
TGGTAAACGCCCAAGATAATATTGCACATATAGATGCCCAAAAACTTATCGAAGGAATGCCTGAGATGAAAAGTGCTCAAGCTGAGTTAGAAAAAGTGCAAAAGTCATATGAAGCTGATATGCAAACGATGGCAACAGAACTTCAAAACAAAATGAAGTTATACAACGAACAAGCTAACACCGTTACTCAAGAAGAGAATGAAAAGAGAGTAAAAGAAGTTCAAGGAATGGAAACGAGTATTAGACAATATCAGTCTACAGCTCAACAAGAACTGCAAAAGAAAGAAATCGATTTATTAAAGCCTATTATGGAAAAAGCAAGACAAGCTATCCAAAAAGTTGCTAAGGCACAAGGTTATAAATATGTACTTGATTCTACAAGTGGGTCTGGAATCATCTTAGCCGATGGTAAAGATTTGATGGCAGATGTTAAAAAAGAATTAGGTATCTAATAGAATACTATTACTTCAAATAAAAAAGCTCTTCATTTCTTGAAGAGCTTTTTTATTTATTCTAAAATAACTAATTTGTTCTTAAGTGCGAATAGCATCAGACCTGGTCTGTTTCCAACGCCAAATTTGTTGAAAAGAGAATCTCGATAGCCATCTATCGTTCGTTTGCTTAAATTCATTTTTTCAGCAATTTGAACATAATTCAAATCAGTGGTACACACTAATCTCAAAAATTCTAGTTCTTTATCTTTTATCTGAGGTTTTGCAGTATCGTTTTTGATGGAATTGATCAACGATTGCGATACAAATTCAGAATAATAATGCCCTTCAGTAACAATCCTTTGTAAGGCTTCTCTGAGCGCCTTAGGTTTGCAGTTTTTTAACAAATAACCATTGGCGCCATCTTTAATTAAGCGTACAACAGTTCCCTCATTACTTTCCATGGAAAGCCCAGCTACTTTGACATTAATACCGGCTTTTCGAATAGCTTTCATGGTTTCTAGCCCATTCATGACGGGCATGTTAATGTCAAGAAGAATTAAGTCTGGGATGTTTTTGTTAACTTTTAGTTTTTCCATTAACTCTTTTCCGTCTCCAACGCTATATAATACGTTAAAGTTATCGAAAGAATTAATGAGCGAAGTGAGTGCTTCTGTGAACAATGAATGATCATCAGCAATTACAATTGAATAAACCATACTCTGGGGGTTAGTTTAAATTATACAATAATGTTAGCGTAGTTCCTTCTCCTATAACTGAAGAAAGCTCAAATGCCGCATTAATTAATTTGGCCCTGGATTCCATATTGTACAATCCTGAATTTCTATCTACAGCATTAATATCGAATCCTTTTCCGTTGTCTTTAATGGTTAAATTTAATTGATCTTTATCAAAATTTAAAATTATAGCCAAAGCTTTTGCTTCGGCATGTTTTAGAGAGTTGTTTATAAACTCTTGTAAAATCCTGAAAATAATGATTTGATCTTTTTTGTTGATGAACTCTTCTTCGCCTATAATCTCAAACGAAGCATCAATAAAACGTAGGCGTTTAAAGCGATCGACTTCAACCTGAATAATTTCACTTAACGAATTATTTGCTAAGTAATCTGTGTTAAATGTTTTAGAAATAGTACGTATTTCATTAATACTTTTTTCGACTAAATTGTTCGCTTCAAGAATTTGATTAAGCTGAGTTTGATCCTCTACGCTTTCTTCAAGAATGTTCAATTGGATATTGGCAATAGAAAGCAGCTGACCTAAATTATCATGTAGTTCTGAACCAATGTTTTTTAAAATTTGCTCCTGAATTTCTAATTGTGCTTCGACAATTGCCTGTTCAAAGCGTTGCTTTTCTAATTCATTTCGTAGAATAAGCTCACTTTTTTTCTTAGCATAGGTATTTACGATAACTAAGAAAATGACTACTAGGATGAATAAGGTAATCGATGTTATGAAGATAAGCGTTTGCTCCATATAAAGCCAAAGATAAAACAACAATACATAATAATACCTAATGTGAAGAGAATATATAGAAGTCCGGTAACATTAATCTCTTCAGGAGGTAAAAACTGAATGCTGATATAAAAAGGTAGTACACCCACATAATTAATGAGTAAACCTGAGCTGATCCAAAACAATAAACTTCTTTTTATATACAATACTTCGTCAGATTTTAATATCTCAATTATGTAAAACCCAACACTAATAACTAACAATAGAGCACCTA
>JABSPN010000503.1 GCA_013214425.1 Flavobacteriaceae bacterium
TTCTAGCACAATTCAATTTCAACTTTATTTTTTAACGAAACAAGTTTCTAGCAAAAAAAATATTTAAAAAAATAAAAAAACACTCAAAAAAACTGCCTAAATCACCACTCCAATGAGCAAGGCGTTGGTATGAATCAGGATGTGCCACTAAGGAGAACAAATGAAATATGTTTATCTGACTCTAAGCTGGGTGTTTGGAGTATTATTTGGGCTAATGGGTCTAGTTTTCATCATTGCCTCTCCATTGGGCGGCCTTTGCCTTATTTTTATCTCTCTCCTCTTATTGCCGCCTGTAAGAAACGCTGTTTACTCAAAGACAAACGAGGAGTTATCTTTCAAAGTAAGAGTTATTTCGATATTCGTATTGGTTATTGCTTTCAGTGTGTTCATTAGCGAATATCAAGACAAGAAGGACGCTGAGCTAACGGCAAAATCCCACCAAAAGAATATGGATTATTTCAATAGCCATCGGGATGAAATAATATCTTCTGTGTCGGCAGCCCTTGCTGAAAATAATTTTCAGATTGTAATTACCCAATCAAGTAAATTCTTAGCTGTTAACGATGCTGAACTTAATCAACTGCACAATCAGGCTCAAGATGAACTTGATGGAATAATGAAGGCCGAAAAGAAGGCAAGGGAAAGCGACCAACGTGAACAAAAAAAGAAAGAAATATTAGCCAAACTAAAAACAGTGCCAGCTTCTAAATTTAAAGAAAATAAAGATCTATACCAGCAGTTGACGAAGCTAAATCCTGACAATTCATTTTACCAAAAAAAGTTGGAACACTATTCTAAAAAACTAAATTCTAAGTTGGAAAAGGAGCTGAAGGAACAAGAATCACTCATAAAAGAACGAGAAATACGCATTGCAAAATTCGGAGAAGCCCCTGTCCAAAGTGCTTGGGACGGATCGTACTATGCAGTTGAGCGGTATCTTAAAATAATCGCAAATGATCCGGATAGTATAGAGGTGGATGATTGTACTAAAGTTTATCATATAGAAAGTGGCTGGCTTGTCGGGTGCGAGTACAGAGGAAGAAACGCTTTTGGCGGTATGACTCGGCAATCAAACTGGTTCTCTATTGTACATGATCAGGTGGTTCAAATGCATCATGCATCAGCTTATCGTCCGTAAATGCCTAAAAAAGTGCTAACAAAGGGGTTAACCTCAAGTTCCCCATACTTTTTGGAATGTGGACGATATCCTTTAAAGCATAAACTCTAAGCCATTCCAGTCCCTTTCCTTGTTAGATCTTCTACTCATTCATATTTTGTTCACGACAATTTGCCATATATTTGTTCATGTTTAGAACTTAGCAACTTTAATTTGACTGAGCATATTTGTGCTTAATGGAAGCTGTGAGATTGAGATTTTATACGGTGTTATTGGTGTTTTGGTAAAAACAGTCACGGTTTGTCAAAAAACAGTCAGATTTATCTTGTAGCTGAAAATTAATATCAATATACTCAGTCACATAGCTACTATTGTCTATAACTTACAAGATTAAAAAATAATTTACAGGGCTGCACGGTTTCCCAGAAATAGGCAATAAGACAATTTTCAATATAATCTTATTTTTCAATTGATAGTTGTCATTTGTAGCGGTGAACTAATTTGGCGAATCGATACGTCTTATGACCTGCAAAGGCTGCGGGGAAGATAATAAATTTATAAAAGCGCATGTAATTCCAGAATCATTCTTTCGTGAATTAAAGGATGGGGATAAAGCTCCACGTATACACTCTACCGAAGATGGGGAGTACCCTAAAAAGCACCGGTGCAATGGGCCAAGTTTATTAGCCAGTCTAATGATGATTAGATAGTTGTTTTAAGGGGAACTATGGAAGAATCAACAGAATACCCTATCTTGGCAAGTGCGGTACAAAAATCAAAAATATAACAAGGCGCTCAAGCTTTAGACGCCGTAAACTGCGCCGCTTAGCTTGGGCGTTATATCTATAGGGAAGTTTTGGGTTTATGGAACAATATTTACCTTGGTTAGCTATTTCGCTGTCCATTTTGAGTCTTAACGTAAGCGTTTACAGAATATATCGAGATAGAAGTAAGCTTTATGTTTTTTCTCAAATTTTCTTTGACTGCTCAAGAGATCAATCAGAAGATCAAAGTAATCCTCCTCCTTTTTTAAAAATACTCGCAGTTAACAAGGGCGC
>JABSPN010000504.1 GCA_013214425.1 Flavobacteriaceae bacterium
CCCATCTCAATACTCATATTACAGACTGTCATACGACCTTCCATAGACATGGTTTCAAAAACAGCACCGGCAAATTCAATAAAAAATCCAGTACCTGCATCAGTTCCTAATTGAGAAATGATATAGAGAATGATATCTTTTGGTAAGACACCATCAGATACTGTTCCGTTTACGCTAATGCGCATTTTTTTTGGCTTCGTCAATAATAAGCATTGGCTGGCAAATACTTGAGCTACCTGGCTGGTTCCAATTCCGAAAGCTATCGCTCCGAAAGCTCCGTGAGTTGAGGTATGGCTATCGCCACATACCATCGTCATGCCTGGTTGAGTAATTCCTAATTCAGCGGCCATTACATGAACAATTCCATTGTATTCATGACCTAAGGCATATAAGGTGATATTATTTTTTTTACAATTTTTTTCTAGTTGCTCCAACTGATTTCTCGACAAGGCATCTTTTACTGGTAAATGCTGATTCTCAGTAGGAGTATTATGATCTGCAGTCGCAACTATTTGATTTGGCCTGAAAACAGGAACATTCCTGTTTTCAAGTTCCTTAAAAGCTTGCGGACTTGTCACTTCATGTATTAAATGCTTGTCTACATATAATATTTGGGGTCCATCTTCAATGGTGTCAACTACATGTTTATCCCAAACTTTATCAAACAATGTCTTTCCCATAACTAAGCGTAGATTGAAGGTGATAGTTTACTGAGTTTAATGATCTGATGAATATCGTCGTCGTTGATTTCTTTTTTCTTGTCGGCGAAACTTAAAAAATTGTTGTAAACCGCATCTAATTGAATTTTGGTTAATTCATAACCAATATTTTTGGCTCTATAGGCTAAAGCTGCTCTTCCGCTTCTGGCAGTAAGAATAATTGAAGATTGATTGATACCTACTTCAGAAGGATCAATAATTTCATAGGTCTCACGATTTTTGATCACACCATCCTGGTGAATTCCTGAACTGTGAGCAAATGCATTTGATCCAACAATAGCTTTATTAGGCTGTACAACCATTCCCATGCGATCAGAAACTAGCTGACTCATTTGAGTTAATTGTTGTGTTTTTATATTGGTATTTAAATTTAGGTATGGATGTTGTCTTAAAATCATCACGACTTCTTCTAAAGAAGTATTACCTGCTCGTTCTCCAATACCGTTGATGGTACACTCAATTTGTCTGGCACCGTTTATTACTCCTGAAATTGAATTGGCAGTCGCTAAACCTAAATCGTTATGACAGTGGCAGGATAAAATGGCTTTGTCAATATCTTTTACATGATCTTTCAGGTATTTCATTTTAGTTCCATATTCTTCTGGTAAACAATAACCAGTAGTATCTGGGATATTTAAAACGGTAGCACCCGCTTTAATCACTTCTGTACAGACACGGGCTAAAAACTCATTATCAGTTCTACCAGCATCTTCAGCATAAAACTCTACATCATCAACAAAATTTTTAGCATGAGTAACTGCTGCTACTGCACGTTCTATGATTTCTTCCTGATTGCTTTTAAACTTGTGTTTTATATGAGAATCAGAAGTCCCGATTCCGGTGTGAATTCTAGGTTTTACAGCGTTTCTTAAGGCAAGTGCAGCTACTTCAATGTCTTTTTTAACGGCTCTGGTTAATCCGCATACCGTAGCATTTTTAACTAGGTTGGCTACAGTCTCAACAGATTTAAAATCACCTGGACTTGAGATTGGGAATCCAGCTTCAATGATGTCGACTCCCAAATGGTCTAATTTTTCTGCGATTTCAAGCTTTTGTTTGGTGTCCAGTTTACATCCTGGGACTTGCTCTCCATCTCGTAGTGTTGTGTCAAAAATTTGAACCTGATTTGAACTCATTTCAAAAAATTATATTCGGTTTTTGTTTTATTTATGACTACGAATGTATACTTTGGAATAATGAAAGGCAGGTAAATAAAAATTGTTTTTACAATGTTTAAAATCAACACCTTTTTACATAAATTACTGTAAGTCAGATTAATATATTGTTTTAATTTACAACGATGAACAACCAAAAAGAACCTTTGTTTATTTTGATCAAATCTTTAACCAAGTCAGAAAAAAGACAATTTAAATTGTATGCTGGTCGATTTGAAGGAAACGCTGATGCGAAATTTTTATCACTATTTAACTTTTTGGATAAGGCATCTG
>JABSPN010000505.1 GCA_013214425.1 Flavobacteriaceae bacterium
TTATACCTTCATTATCTTTTAAATAAGCTGCTATTTGTTCTAATATATTTAGGGGAGATTCAGCTTTTTCATATTCTTTAAAAGTTGTTGTGCTTGAAGATATGAATAGCTTATCTAATCTTGTATCATCAGTAATTTGTTTTTTTTCATTAAAAGACAAACTTACTTGTTTATTTATATGATCTAAGTTTTCATATTGAGTAAGAAGAGAATTATCTGAATTAAACATTTCTTTATAAGTATCTTGTTTATCTATTCTACTTCTTATATTTTTTATTGCATCTTCATCTATTGGAGGAAGTGCTTTCATATTATTAAGAAGTATATAAAAGTCATTTCTAGCATTAAATAATCTTGTATTTTTTTTAATCTGATCATCATATTCACCTGAGAATAAGACAGAAAATATAATTAATGATAAAAAATTGTTGGGATCAGTATCATATAATTTATGCTTTTTCATGGCTTTATACATATCTTCTATTTCTTCGTGTCTTCTGCTTTTAGTTTGTCTACCTGCAAAACCAAAATAATGCCCTATATTCCAGTGAAAAAAAGATATATTTATAAGTGCTATATGTTCTTGATATTTTTTTGCAATATGAAAGTGAGGTACTATGGAACAAGCTAGCACAGAATTGTCATCATCAAATAAATTAGGAATAAACCTATTATTTAAAATCTCACTTTTAAAAGTATCGTAATAAAGTCTTAATTTGCCCAAATCCATAGAATATTCTTTTTCTTTTTCTTTACTTACATAAAAGTAATTTATTTGTTTGGATATTCCATAAACATATGAGTTTTTTTCTTTTATTTCTTTTATAATAGGGATATTTTCACTATAGTTTGTTTTGAAGTTTGTTTCATAGTAATTATAAAGATCTTCTACTAGTCCTAGTTCATCATCAAGAATAGCTACAACACTTATTATATCTTTACTTGGTCTATTTATATGTAAATTGTTACTTAAGTCCTGGATTGTAAGTTCTGGAAGTTCTAAGTAATCTACTTCTTTTGTAAAAAAAGCATTGTTGCTTATTTTTGCAAGACCTATCTCTGTTCCCTTAAACTTATCAAGACTTGTAAATGTTTTTTTATCTGTTCTTGCAAGTTTAGTATTAACATAATATACTTTTACTTTTTCATAAGATAAATCTATATGTATACTTCTTCTGGCTTTTTCGTAGACATATTCATATTTCTTATCTTTTTTAGTGCCTATAACTTTTTCATAATGAACAGTTGGTATTTTTGCACTACTTGTTTTTTCTACAATGATCGTCAAATCAGTATCTACTTTAATATCATCTTTTTCTACAATACCATTATAATCAACTATTTTTTTCACTGTAGTATTATGATTTTTTGCAATTGTTTCTAAAATATCTCCATGTTTTACCGTATATATAGTTTCACTATCTATTGTTTTTACATTAATATCTTTATACACCACTTTGTATTCTTCTACATAATCATCTTTTTGTATATAAACATACGAGCTAAGGTGTGTTTTTATTCTGTCACTAATTCTGGGATCTACTTCTTGTTTTTTAAAAATAGAAGAAGTAGACACATCAAAGTTTCTTGATGCTCTTAGGTGCCTATACAAATCACTTTCTATATAGTCTTTTGTATTTCTTATTAGGTATAGTTTATAACCTTTTTTTGGTCTTATAGCGATATTACTTTTTAGATTTTCTGCCATTGTATTTCCCCTTCTATTTTAAAACATCTTTTGAATCTATACTGTTATCTTTTTGTTCAATTTTTTCACTTGTTAAATTATTTGTGCTTCTTTATTTGCTATATGTATTATTTAAAGCTGATTCTTTCTCAAACTTGTATGCCTAAAATTCACTGTCACTTTCTCTCAAGTTACTTGTGTATTCTAGGATTTTAATTATGGAGATTAGATCTTGTTTAATTTCTTTTTTTATTGGAATACTTTTTAAATCAATAAATTCTATTCCTTTTTATATAAATTATTTTCAACTTCAATTCTAAAATCTTTGATTAAGTAAAATTATATAATAAAAAAGATTATTACATTATATTACTTAATTTATATCTTTATAATTTCTGGTGTCAATCCAGTTAAAGAATATTGTTTATCTTTAAACAATACAATATTTAAAGACTTAGTAATTATCATATATTTTAT
>JABSPN010000506.1 GCA_013214425.1 Flavobacteriaceae bacterium
CAGCTGGATAGATGCCTTGTTAGAGTATTGTAGTGATCAGGTTACAGATCAAATGATGGAGAATGCGGCTGTTCGCTTTCCTGTCAATACACCAACAACTAAAGAGGCTTATTTTTACAGAGCGATTTTTCATCAGTATTTTCCTCAGGAAAGTGCAGCAAAAACAGTTAAGAAATGGGTGCCTAAATGGCAAGAAAATACCGATCCAAGTGGAAGGGCGAATAGTGCGCATGAAAAGGCAGATACAAGTCTCGCTATGGATGAAAATAAACTTGCGCTTTGTTAACGCTAAGGCAAGTGGAATTGGGGTTAAAAAGCACTGTGGTAAGCAGTGCTTTTTTTACAGCCAAAAAACAGTCGCTTTTTCACATTAAATTGTTAATAACTTGCCTGTTTTAGAAGGCTTAATAGTGTATAAAGCTTAACTCTTTTTTTATATTTGTTTGTTATTGAAAAACTAAGAAAAAGGTAAAGATATATGAGCGACGAAAACAAGAAAAATAACTATTCAGCAGATAGTATTCAGGCACTGGAAGGAATGGAGCATGTAAGAATGCGTCCATCAATGTATATTGGAGATGTAGGGGTAAGAGGATTACACCATTTAGTGTACGAGGTAGTCGATAACTCTATCGATGAAGCTATGGCTGGTCACTGTGATACAATCGATGTTTGGATCAACGAAGATAACTCTATTTCGGTTAAAGATAATGGTCGTGGAATTCCAGTAGGAATGCATGCAAAAGAGGGAGTTTCTGCCTTAGAAGTTGTAATGACCAAAATTGGAGCTGGAGGTAAATTCGATAAAGATTCTTATAAAGTATCGGGAGGACTTCACGGGGTTGGGGTTTCTTGTGTTAACGCATTATCAAATCACTTAAAAGCAACAGTTTTCAGAGAAGGGAAAATATGGGAGCAAGAATATGAAAGAGGAAAGCGTCTGTATCCGGTAAAAACTGTTGGAGAAGCCGATCATACAGGTACCATGGTTACCTTCACTCCTGATGATAGCATTTTTTCTGAAACGACAGAGTATAACTATGATACTTTAGCAGCCAGATTAAGAGAATTATCTTTTCTGAATAAAGGACTTAGGATTTCAATTACTGACAAGCGTAATAAAGACGAAAAAGGAGAATTTATTTCAGAGACTTTTTATTCAGAAGAAGGATTAGTTGAATTCGTTAAATATTTAGATGCTTCAAGAGAGCAATTAACAGCAAATGTTATTGCTATGGAAGGTGAGAAAAACGGAATTCCAGTTGAAGTAGCAATGGTATACAATACATCTTACTCTGAAAACCTTCACTCCTATGTAAATAATATTAACACTCATGAGGGAGGTACTCATTTAACAGGGTTTAGAAGAGGGTTAACCAATACACTTAAGAAATATGCTGAAGCTTCTGGAATGTTAAGCAAGTTAAAGTTTGATATTGCAGGAGATGATTTTAGAGAAGGGTTAACAGCAATTATTTCTGTAAAGGTAGCTGAACCACAATTCGAAGGTCAGACAAAAACAAAATTAGGAAACAGAGAGGTTTCTCCTGCTGTTAGTCAGGCGATCTCTGAAGTTTTAACAGATTATTTGGAAGAAAACCCAGAAGAGGCAAAAACAATCGTCCAGAAGGTGATTTTAGCTGCTCAGGCAAGACATGCTGCAGCCAAGGCTCGTGAAATGGTTCAGAGAAAAACCGTAATGAGTATTGGTGGATTGCCAGGAAAACTGTCAGATTGTTCAGAGCAAGATCCGTCAAAATGTGAAGTATTCCTTGTCGAGGGAGATTCGGCAGGTGGTACTGCTAAGCAAGGTAGAGATAGAATGTTTCAAGCAATTATGCCTTTAAGGGGTAAAATTTTGAACGTTGAAAAAGCCATGCAACATAAGATTTTTGAAAATGAAGAAATCAAAAATATTTATACTGCATTAGGAGTAAGAGTTGGGACGGATGAAGATGAAAGAGCTTTAAATACTGAAAAATTAAGATATCATAAAGTAATCATTATGTGTGATGCTGATGTAGATGGTAGTCATATTAGAACATTAATACTAACATTTTTTTTCAGATACTTGCAAGATCTTATCAAAAACGGGTATCTGTATATAGCACAGCCGCCCCTTTATTTAGTTAAAAAAGGTCAAGAAAAAAAATACTGCT
>JABSPN010000507.1 GCA_013214425.1 Flavobacteriaceae bacterium
TATAAACATTCTGATTTCTTTTCCAGCTGACATCCATGTCCCAATTAGAGTTTTAAATTTTTCTTCTGATGCTGTGAAAAATTCGCTCGTTGATTGTGATGCTGAATTAGAAATATGATTAAATAATTGTGCAAAATTTGGCATAATCGATTGTATTCTGAATTATGAGTTCTTTTTATAAGCTGCATACCATCCTAAACTTTCCGGTGGAGCGATTGATGATGGATTTCCGAATAGGAAAAACCCAATTTGACCTCCTGGAGGAAAGGTTAGACTTAATACTTTTAATGCGATATTATTTATTTTCATTAAGTATGATGTGCCGTCATCGGCAATATCAATACGTATAGATCCAATATCCATTTTAATGACTCCTTGTAAGCTTAAAGCTGGAGCTTGAGGGTTGACCCCTGGGAGCTTCAGTCCGGCAACGGCACCTGTTCCGCCAACATTCCATGGGATCATAAAAGTGGTATTAAAACCAGCGTCGCTGGCCAGAGAGCCTAAGGTGCCCATGTTCAATTTAAATACCAGACCATACCAATCATCCTTAATGGAATCTTGTTGTTTTAAAGCAGGTAACTGAACATTTAAGTAACCTTGACTAGCTGGTAAATTATCTTTATCACCTTTTACTATACCAGTTAATTGTAAGGGGAAGTGCCTGTATAAACTACCTTTCCTGGCATAACTTTCTCCAATATCAAAAGACATTTTGCCAATGTCGAACGTAAATGTTTTAGTTGTTGAATCTTCTAAAGGGAACGTTAGATCGATATACATATTCGAGAATGAGATCCCTTTTCCGTTTGGAGAATTTCCTTCTTCATTACCAAATGATAACAGGTCAAAACCTTTGAGTTGGAAGAAATTTAAATAACCGAAGAATGAAAACCTAGAGGAGACATCTCCGCTCGTTGATTGAGAAACTGAAGTTACAAAATCAGCTTTTAAAATTTCTACGTCTTGGATCACGTCGCTATCTAACATCAATAGATTGTCTCCTGTAGCGCTAAAGGTATAAGATGGAACTCCATTGTGATTTTCATAAGTTCCGTCTAGAATTAATAAGTTATCTCGAGTTTTGTGTTGTACTGTTTCACCAAATAGTTTGTTGACTGTAAACGCGATATAACTATTGAAATTTGTGATTTTTGAATTGTTGAAAAGCACTTTCAGGAGTAATACATTATAGACATAATCTACTGAAGTATTAATTGTTGCTTTTGCTTTATAGGTGTCAATATTGCTATCAAACATTTGGAATGTATCATCTTCATAATCAATGAGTCCAAATAAAGAACTAGTAGGCTGCATCGAAATGGTCCCGTCATTATTTTCAACAACGCTTAAATCGATTCCGAAGTGATGCGCATTAAATTCATCTAGATTGATACCTGCTAATAACCCTTGTAGTTCTTTAGGGAAATTAGTGAGTGAGATATCAACTTTTAAGGCCAATACTCCCTTCCAATTGGGATCTGTAGCTACAGTATAGAATTTGTAATAATCATTAACTCCTTGTTCACTGTATTTGTCAGCACCCTTTTGAATGTAATCACTTATCCAATTTGATATATTGGGAAGGCCATTATCACTCGTATCATTAAATTGATCTGGATTGGTCCAATATTGAATGTTTTTTACTCTGTCCTGTAAACTTTGATCACAGTATTTAAAAATCAATACATTTTTATACTGACCTGTATTGGGTTTATCCGGATCTGGAGTCGGAACATTTAAATCAAACGGCCATTCTTCGATCTCCATCTCATTTATAAAGTCGCCTAAAATGTCTCCAACATTTGAAGTAACCACCATAAATAACTGATTGGTCTGAAAAGCAGATTGAAGTTTAGCACTAAGATTGTTAAATTCTAAGGTGTAAACAGGTGATAACTGTCCGTCACTTTGTTTGAATTGATTGCTGGCCAATTTCATATTGTCCCAGGTAGCGGTGTCTTGATTGACTTCCACATAAAAACCTTGCGGACTGGTAGTGCTGGTTGTATTGGCTGCAGCTCTACTGGCACTTCTTTGATCGACTCTTTTTTGAGCTTGTTCTGTTAATGCTTCAGCAATGTTAATTTTTCTTCTGGGTGCTAAAATCTGCAGTTCAAATTTCTGTGGATCAACTTTTGCGGGTACCTTAATT
>JABSPN010000508.1 GCA_013214425.1 Flavobacteriaceae bacterium
GATTCCTGTCAAAGTCGTGGTCTATATGAAGGATTTGATAGTCTTTCAAGTTTTAAAGAAAAACTTTATCGTCATTTACAATTGAAAATTAACGATCACGAATATTTTAAAAGTGATGAAGTTGTAACTCAATCTGAAATTGTTGACTCAAAAACTAATAAACCCCACTTAACAAATGAGGGGAAAATATTACTCAAAGAAGTAAGCCAAGACCGAAACGGAACTATTATGCACCTTCGTCATCTGGGAGGCACAAATATTCAATCTAACGGTAAGAATTTTATTGAATCAAATGAACGTCGTGATGTAGCTCTTTGGGAGTCGGCTATAGATGAATTAACCCAGAATGACTTTATTGTTGAGAGAGGTCACAAAGGTGAAATATTTGAAATCACTAACTTGGGCTATCAAATTGCTGATATGATCGAATTGTAATCATAACAAATTGCTTAAACGGAAAAATAACAGTTGGCATAGCCAACCATTAATTTCCGCTTAGCAAGGCGTTAATCTCAACTTCGCTATACTTTCAGTAATGCGGAACGTCTTCTTTGAGGCATAAGCTCTAAGCTGTTTATGTCCGTGGCTTAGAGCAAGAACAACTTTTGATATATGAATTGCTTAACCAAAAAGAAGTCATTGGCTCCTTTTTGGTTTCTAATCCTGTAGTTCCTCAATATTCTCCGCTAACTCTTTTTTCAATTCATCAACCAAGCTATCTGCGAACGGCCATGCAATACCAAACCTTCGGGTTAACCCTCGTAGTTCTGGTGTAATACGTTCAAGGTTCATTGCTGCTTGTCGATGCAATAAAACTTTACGCTGCATATCGGTTGATATGGAATTTAGGTGTTTTTCTTTTTTGTATAGTTCGGTTTCAAAACCTTTCAATTTACTGTTGTTTTCAACTAGTTTAATTTTTTTATTTTCTTGAACGCTGCATTGTAGGTTCAACTTATTGATAGTTGTTTCTAACTCTCTAATATTTATTTTTAAAGTTGATTCTGTTGATTTAAGTTTATCTTCATAAGCCCTCTGAAGCGTTATAATTTTTTTGTTGAATGCCTCAACTGCAAGGTCGTCACTTTCACGCTGAATTGCTTCACGGTCTATCATTAGCGGCTTTGAAGAGTGTTCTTTATTATGTTCAAGATGGTAAATGTTTTTCTTTAAATTATCATAAGTCTTACGAAGTGCTCGCTCACTCGATTTATAGTTACTATGTAGCTCTTGGAGGTCTTCACCTTTATCATAGATAGCACCATTTAACTCACCTATTTTTTCTCTTTTATAATTAACCTCACTTTCATATGTTCTTAAAAAGCGATTAACTTCTTCGGCTCTACTGTCTAGTTGTTGAATTTCTTGTTGAGCCTGTTGTCGATGGAGAATTAAATCTTTTAATATTGTTCTTTCTTGCTCATTGACTAAACCACCAATGTAGCCAGTAGGCTTAATATTGAGCCATTTTTTATCTGCTTTAAGAATATAGTTTTCTACTTCACTGTAGGACACTATGTCTGATTCTGGTCTGAATTCTTCTAAGTAGACTTCTATAGAACTTAACTCCAAACGTCGATATTCTGCAATTTTTTGTGTTTTACAAATACTCGAAACTGAAATTTCAATACAAATGATTTCACCTGAAACGGTAGTTATTAGGTCTGGCCGAATAGTGGAATCTTTAATTATTGGAGCTGTTTTTTCTGTAATAGAATCGAATTTAATGACCATTACATAAGGGGCGTTAATGCCAAAGGTAACTGGGAGGCATTTAGTTTCTAGCAGGACTTCTTTAGCAATTAAATATAAGTCTGTTTTATATGACCAAGTACAAGAGCTGGCTTTAGGGTCACCAGGTTTATGTGAAAAATGATTAGCTTGTTTCTTGCCTTGTAATTCACCCTGCTTAGCAATCACTTCTGCACGTAATAATTCACCACGCTCAGTTAATAATTTTTGCACTTGCTGTTTAGCAATATTGATCACTTGACCCGCTTTAGGCTTTTCTTCTTTAGGTAATTTACTTAACCCTTTCATTTGCTCCGTGAACAAACCTTTTTTGCCTAAAAAGTTAATGCGAACTTGATCAAGCTCTGTCGGATCTGTTGCAGCAGCAATCGCTTGTTCTGCATGCAATATAATATCGTC
>JABSPN010000509.1 GCA_013214425.1 Flavobacteriaceae bacterium
CAATAAGCTCAAAATCATACGCACCTGTAATAAGAGAAAAAGATTACTACTCCATCACATCTGGAGGGCTGAGAACAATTTGCTCAATAGGATACATGCTATCAATTCTAGATTACTCGTATACTAATGAAATTAATCACCCAAAGTTACTACTTATCGACACTGTAGGTAAGTACCTAGGTAAGACTACAAAGAAAAAATATCAAGAATTTACAGATGAAAATGCCGACCAGTCAGAAGGTGTATCTGACCCCTCTAAATATAAAAATATATACAATCAGATAATTGCAAGTTCTGAAAAGGCTGAAAAGCTAGGTGTTCACAGTCAAATAATCCTAGTGGACAATGATGTACCTGATGCAATGGTAGAGTCATATAGTAAATACATAGTTGCCCATTTTAGCTCTACAGGCGAAGATGGATTGGATTATGGTCTGATAGATGATGCTAATGACCCCTTCCACGACTAAAATGTAGCTACGTTCCCCTGCTATACGGGGGAATCTAGCCAACATTAAATAAACTCTTAATTGAATTAATTAGCCTTTTAACAACATTTAATCTCGGTTAAGTGACACTGTATACATAGCTTAAGCTTGAATCTTAGTTAAGATCTCCATACCCCACGCAATAGCATTTAAAGCGTTACTACCAGAACAATGACGAATTTCATCAAACACAACCAACACTTGAAATGGTTTGAGAACAGTCCAAAAGTCATCAGACATATACAGCATGTTTTGATATGTATACGATCCTCTATAGAACCAATACCACCATTGAATTAGTTATTTAAGCGCCAATAAATGTGCTTTCAATACTATCAGCTAGTGTTAACGATGGTGAAAAACACAACACCAAATCAATCAAGTCTTGCTCTTTTAAATATGGCTACTTCAACAGCCATATTCATTTTACCAGCTCCCAGCCTAGCAAGACTCAAGAAGTGAGAGTACCCTGAAATGAATTTATTTAAAGCTATATCCAAACATGCCGATTCCACACTCTTAACATATGATCATCCCACCATTTTGGAAGTGCTTAACACTTTTGTCAATGCGTTTACTTTACCAAGCAACTGCGCAGAACAGTCTTTCGTTTCTAAATAAAATCGATTAAACAATTCATTTTTATGCGGATAGCATTTCATTAACGATTTAAACTCTTCAACTTCACCTAGTTTAATAGCAAGTTCAGCTTCGTGTTTTTGCTTTTTCTTTAATAGTTCAGAAAATAAAGTTGTGTTCATATCGATCGAGTTATCACCTAGCAAGGTGATTTTAGATGTTTTAATTTCTCTTGTTCTTACATCTTTTTTGATCACAAAATGAGTCGAGAAAAACAATTCCGATTTGGTATATTTAATTTTTTTCACTTGTGAATGAGGGTGTTTTATCAGCAATCCAAGTCTAGCGAACTTAAAAATAACACGATAAATATACTCGCGTGCTTTACTCTCGTTATTAAAATATTCGGACCTATGCATAAGTACATCACGCACTTCTGAAACCGTAAAGTTATCCATACTATTTATAATCAATGCATTATGTACATCTGGATGTAATGCAACTGTTTTAGACACGTTTAAGACCTTAAAAACAAAACTTAGGATTGCTAAGTATACAGTAATCAGTAAAACTTAGACAATCTAAGTTATCAAAGGTTATTAAGATGAAACATAAGTGGTCAGAGAAAATCCAATCCCAGCTCGCCTCAAGCAAGCCCGTAAAAAAGCTAAAATCACCCAAAAGGATTTGGGGATTAAAATAGGTATGGAGCCAAGTTCAGCAAGTGGTCGCATGAACCACTACGAGAAAGGACGTCATACTCCTGATGTAACGGCACTACAGCGTATGGCTGATGAATTAGAGGTGCCACTTAATTACTTTTTTTGTGAAACTGAAAGTATGGCTGAGTTGGCGTGCTTGATCGATAAGTTATCGGAAAACGAAAAACTAGCGCTGATACAAAAGCTACTGAATGAGCCTTAATATCAAGTTATCATGCGTTTTATAATTAAAACCGTATTCTTTGAGCCTTGCGTTCTACCTTAGTTTTGTTCTTGAACGGATTAGTTAACTTGGAATTACCTCTTTCTTAATTAGGGTAGAAACTCATCCACATCTTATTCATGCGAGTTTTTCCTACT
>JABSPN010000051.1 GCA_013214425.1 Flavobacteriaceae bacterium
CAAGATTTACTGCAGTAGGTATAAAATCAATAAAGAGGTGGGTAAGACCTTTTTCATATCAAAGTTTCCCTGAATCTTTATTGCCAGATCAATTAAAATAAATGGCTAAGATTAGTAAAACGTTTTTTTGCATTGATGCGCATACTTGTGGTAACCCAGTTAGAGTGGTTGCTGGAGGAGCTCCAATTCTTTATGGAAACAACATGTCGGAAAAGCGTCAGCATTTTCTTAAGGAATACGATTGGATTCGCAAAGGCTTGATGTTCGAGCCCAGAGGACATGATATGATGTCTGGAAGTATCTTATTTCCTCCCTCAGATCCTGAAAACGATGTAGGAATTCTTTTTATTGAAACAAGTGGGTGTTTACCCATGTGTGGTCATGGTACCATAGGGACTGTTACTGTTGCTATTGAAGAAGGCTTAGTAATACCAAAAATTCCTGGACAATTGCGTTTAGAAACACCGGCAGGCTTGGTGAAAGTTTCCTATCAGCAAGAAGGGAAGAAAGTAACTTCAGTAAAAATTGTCAATATCAAATCTTATTTAGCTAAAGAAAAGATTACAGTAGAATGCCCAGATTTGGGAACATTAACTGTTGATGTAGCGTATGGAGGAAACTACTACGCTATTGTAGATCCACAAGAAAATTTCTCCGGAATTCAGGATTATACAGCAGATCAATTAATTAGTTGGAGCAGGGTGTTGAGAGCGCGTATTAATGCCGAATATGAATTTATTCATCCTGAAAACCCGACAATAAATGGTTTAAGTCATTTGTTGTGGACAGGCGCTACCATGTCTGAAAAAGCCACGGCAAGGAATGCGGTTTTTTATGGAGACAAGGCTATTGATCGTTCCCCTTGCGGAACAGGCACATCTGCGAGAATGGCTCAATGGTATAGTAAAGGAAAACTAAAAATGGGAGACAAGTTTGTTCATGAAAGTATTATAGGCTCTCAGTTTATAGGTAGAATAGAAGAGGAAACAGAATTGGCTGGAAAAAAATCTATCGTACCAAGTATCGAAGGTTGGGCAAGAGTAACGGGATATAATCACATTATTATTGATGATGACGATCCCTATGCTTTTGGTTTTCAAGTGATTTAATGAATTAATTTTAAATTGAGAAAATGAATAAATGATACAACAAGGATAAGTGTAAAATTTAATTTTCAATAAACACTATTTCATTCTTTCATTTATTCATTACATCATTGTAATATGAAAAACTGCATTATTATAGGAGGTGGAATCATAGGATTATGTTCTGCATATTATTTGGCTAAAGAAGGTCATCAAGTGACGGTATTAGACAAATCTGATATGAGTGACGGATGTTCTTATGGTAATGCGGGGATGATTGTTCCTTCTCATGTTATTCCCTTGGCTCAACCCGGCATGATTGCTCAAGGAATTAAATGGATGTTTGACAGTACAAGTCCGTTTTATGTTAAGCCAAGACTAGATCGGGAATTAATTAATTGGGGTTTAAAATTCTATAAACACGCCAACCAATCTCATGTAGAAAAAGCAATGCCTGCGCTACGGGATTTGTCTTTATTAAGTAAAGAGCTTTATAAGGAGTTTGCTAAAGAGAACAACTCTTTTCTATATCAAGAAAAGGGACTATTGATGTTATATAAATCAGATGCAGTTGGAGAGGATATTTTGCATGAGGCAAAAGCTGCTGAAAATTTAGGATTGGAAGTTTCGTATTATTCCAAAGAAGAAATTCCTTCCGTAGAAAAAGGGCTGAATACCAACGCAACAGGAGCGGTGTTATATCATTCAGATGCGCATTTATATCCTCAAAAATTTCTAGCCTTCATTAAATCTGAATTAGAAAAATTAGGGGTGTCTATTCAACTCAATAGCTTGGTAAAAGACTTTGAGGTTTCTCAAGGAAAGATAGATACAGTTATTACAACTAAAGAGAAGATTGCTGCAGATGAGGTAATTCTTTGTTCAGGATCCTGGAGCCCGGAAATCGCTAAAAAGCTAAAGCTAAAATTGTCAATACTTCCTGGAAAAGGCTATAGTTTTTCCTTAAAAAACTTTAAGGGTGGACCAACCATTCCGAGTATACTTTGTGAAGGCAAGGTAGCAGTGACTCCCATGGGGAATGATTTGCGATTTGGTGGTACTATGGAAATCACTCATAACAACGATACCAAGATCAATAAAAATAGATTAAAAGGTATTGTAAATTCAATCAATGAGTTTTATCCTGATTTAGATATTCAAATACCAGAGGAAAAAGATACCTGGTTCGGATTCAGGCCTTGTACTCCTTCTGGATTACCAATAATCTCTAGAAATGAAAAGCTGAAAAACTTAGTTATTGCTTCTGGTCATGCCATGATGGGATTGAGTTTGGCTCCAGCAACTGGGAAACTGGTTCAGGAGATTGTAGAAGGCAAAAAACTATCGGTTAGTAATCAGTTATTTTAATAGAAAAAGCACACTAAATCTAGTGCGCTTTTTTATAAACTTTTACAATACTGATAACCCCAACTAATTCAGTATTGTAATTGTGACTCTAAAGTCCTATTTATGCTGTCTGAGAGCAAAATAAACAGATGAACGGTTATTTGTGTCGATGAATAGACATTAAAACAAAGTCTCTTGCTGTTTTTTGTAAAAGGCATCTGCTTGTTCCTGCATGAGTTGCCTTGCGATTCTTTTCTTGTAAACATATAAAGCTTCTTCGTCTGCAATGTCATTATAAACACGCTTATTGAGGTCAACATCGGTGCTAAAAATTTCACTTCTCTGATTTATCTTTTGTTGTGCCCATGTACTAATTGCATCTTCACTATCCTGGAATTTTAGATCATACTCTCCCTTAGACGACAATAACTTCGCAATAATGGGTGAAGTTTCAATAGCTAAAAAGAGTAAAAAGATAAAAAACGAAGGTAGCCAGGGTAGCGCTCCAAGCGCATTGACACGTGCCATTAAACCATCGAAGTTATCAATGATAGGTTGCGAGGTTTTGACTTGTGTGTCATAATCAGATTTTAATCTGGCAATTTCAGTATCAATAACAGCAATTCGTTCACTGTTTTTGGTTCTCATCTCCTGAAGCTCTGCAAGCGTAGCATCATGTTTTTCTCTTTTTTCTTTATATACAGGGCCTTTACCAAGCTTTAGGGTTCCTTCTCTTCCTTCAGCTTCTGCAATATAGGTGTCATACAAATCGTTGACTTCTTTTTCTTTTGTAGCAATCAGATTTTGCAGAGCTATTTTCTCCTGATCTAACGCTTCAACTTTAGGAGTGTACTGTAAGGCAATTTGATCTTGATTCGCCAAGGTTAGATCATTCTTTTGTTCTAATAACACCTGATTGATCTCTTTTTCAAATATTTTTAACTCTAAAGGTTTTGAGATAACGATAGCGATAATGATAGCTAATATAATTCGCGGAGTAGCTTGTAGTAACTCATCCATTTTACTATCTTTTTTACGAATAGTAGAAACAATAAAGCGGTCTAAGTTAAAGATTAACAAGCCCCAAACCATTCCGAAGAAAATAGCAACGGCTAAATTGTCAAAAACAGTGTATAAAGCATAACTGGAAGCGATGGCTGCCATTACGGCTGTAAAAAATACAGTAGCTCCTATACCTGCATATTTATTTTGTTCGGCATTTGAACATTCAGAAAGGATGTTCATGTCTGCACCAGAACAGTGCAAAAAGAAACGTTTTAACATAATACTTTTTTTGATTGATAATTACAAAATACAATTTATGTCTTGAAGCTCATCATAAAATTCTGCTAAATTCTATCAGGAGCAATTCAAGACAGAACAAGTAATAAAACGATGAAAAAAAGTAATTGTTGTAAAAAAGCCTCGAAATTTCGAGGCTAATGTTTGATTCGGATTTAACGAATATGAATGGAGGGGCTTTAAACTTAGCCCTAATATGTCAAAAGTTTTTTTCTCTTTTATTTAGGAACGACAAATCTATTGTTTTTAGTTTAGCTCAACTGCATGTCAGTATTGAAGGTATATTTTGTATACATAGACGCATGTTCCTTTTCTTCTTTAGCTTTAGGCGGCTTCGGTGGTATAGGCGGTTTTGGAGCCTTTTCACCTTTTACCGTTTTTGGAACTTTAGGCTCTTTTGGCGGAGCTGGAGGTGGAGGCGGTGGTAGCTTCGGAAAAGGTTCAGCATTTTTTCTTTGCTCAGGAGTCATAATACGATAAATGTATTCCAACCTTTTTACGTCATTCAACCTGATTTCTCTTTTAGGGTTGGCATTATACTTCTTAGCCATAGTATTATATTCCTTGATCATTTTCTTAGAAGCTCCTTCTTGATCTGATGCAGGAGTTGTCATCATAATCTTCATATCAGAATCTAGCTTACTATTTTTAGTCATAATGTCAAAGATCACAATCATTTCACCCATTTTAGCATTTTTTAAATATTCCTTAGCTATTGAGTTTAAAGAGTTTCCTTTTATCACAACAGTAGGTTTACCAAGGAATTTAATTTTAAAACCTGTTACTTTTTCAGAAGAGTTAGTTCCTAGTTTAAAATCTTCCTGACTTTTAAAAGGAATTTCAAGCAAACATCTATGACAAACTTTCCCATTTAAAGTAGGATAGGTTTCATTATTAGAACCAGGAACTACGCTAATTTTGTCTGCTTTAATTCTAACTGTTTCATCAGTAATTGGTACATTATGATCAAACTTACTTTCGTCGATAACAAAACTCGTAGCGTCAAAGTCAATATATTTTATATCCTCTATTTGAATCTTTTTCACCAATTTGTCTAACCATTCATAATCAACGGTTGATTCAGATGTGAATGTAATGTTGGTAGCCTTTAATTGTTTTAGTTTTTCAGGCAATTCTTCGAGAGTTACAATTTCTCCTTTTACGATAAAGTGATTCTTGTCTTTTACTTTGATAATGATTCTTTCTTCAGAAATGTTGTTTTCAGATTCTTTGAACTGATGTGTCACTTTCTTTCCTCCAAAACTGTATAGTAGGAGAGCTAATAATGGAAGAAGTAGTAAACTTCTCATCCATACCGATTTTCGGGATGTTTTTGTTTTCATGGTATTGAATCGTTTTTTGATTAATGAATAATTGATGGCGTTAGCCAACTGATTTTGATAGGCAATTGATGAGAATGCCAACAAAGTTTTTTGATAGTCCTCTATTTGAATTCCATTTTTAAGAACTTCTTGATCTGCCAGGAATTCATGATTGAGTTTAATAGATTTTTTGAATGTATAGATAGCTGGATTAAACCAAAATACAATTTGGAATAACTCGATCACTAAGATGTCTATAGAATGATATTGTTGCGCATGTGTTTGTTCATGTAATACAACAGAATTAGGGATTTCCTTATTTTCATAGGCTATTTTATTAAAGAATATATATTTGAAAAACGTATGTGGTGCAATACTTTCTTTCACTAAAACAGTGATGATTTTGGAAAACTTAATGCGCTTATTTTTAATGATTTTTGAAATCATCAATCCGAAATTCTTAATGAAATTCAAACCGAATAAGGTCACACCTAACCAATACACTGCAAGAAGAATTGCTTTAATGTTAAATGATTTCTCCTGAATAATTCCTGCTTGTGCACTAAGGCCTGTTACTGTATTTGCTGATTCAGGTAAAGAGACAGGGTCATTCCAAACAATTTCTTCTTGTATTGTTATTAAGGGAATAGTAATAGCAAATACTAAAGAAGCAAGTAGAAACCCTCTTTTAAAATGATGGGTACTGATTCTCTCTAAAACGATTTTATAAAAAGCAATTAGAATCAATAATAAAGCGCTTGATTTTAATAAGTAGAATTCCATGTCTTATTTGTTTTTAATTTCGTGGTCAATAATCGACTTAAGGTCTTCCAATTCTTCTTTGGTCAGGTTAGTTTCTTGAGTAAAAAATGAAGCGAATTGAGAAGCACTATCATTGAAAAAATGCTTGATAAGATTGTTTACATGCTTTGAGAAATAGTCTTTCTTTTTTACCAATGGGAAATATTCTCTCGATTTTCCATATAATTTATAATCAATGAACCCTTTTTCTTTCATTCTCTTTAGCAATGTAGCTACAGTTGTAGTAGCAGGCTTTGGATCCTCGAAGGCGTCTAGTATGTCTTTCATAAAAGCTTTTTCTAACTTCCATAAATGATTCATGATGGTTTCTTCCGAATTTGATAACTTCATATTCTACAAAATTAGAATTTACTCTACAAATGTAGAGCATAATTTTTAATTCTACAAGTGTAGAGCAAAAAAATAATACAGAAAAAAAGAAAAGCCACTATACTCGTGGCTTTCATAATATTTATTTTGGTTGTTACTAACTCAATTCAGTAAAGTATTTATAGAATAGCGGAATCGTTTCGATCCCTTTAAAGTAATTAAAAATACCAAAATGCTCGTTAGGAGAGTGAATTGCATCACTGTCTAACCCGAATCCCATCAAGATGGTTTTACTTTTCAGTTCTTCTTCAAATAGGGCTACAATAGGAATACTCCCTCCACCTCTTTGCGGGATAGGTTTTACACCAAAAGTATCCATGTAAGCTTTACTGGCAGCTTGGAATCCGATATTGTCAATAGGCGTCACATATCCTTGTCCGCCATGATGAGGCGTTACTTTTACTCGCACACCTTCGGGGGCGATACTTTCGAAATGCGTCTTAAAGAGTTCAGTGATTTCTTCCCAATCTTGATTGGGGACTAAGCGCATGGAGATTTTAGCATAAGCTTTACTTGCAATTACTGTTTTAGCTCCTTCTCCTGTGTAACCTCCCCAGATACCATTTACATCTAATGTCGGCCTTATGGCGTTTCTTTCATTAGTAACATAACCAGCTTCACCATATACATCGTCTATGTCTAATGCTTTTTTATATGCATCTAGAGAATATGGTGCCTTAGCCATTTCATCTCTTTCTTCTCTGCTTAATTCTTCTACTTTATCATAGAAGCCAGGGATAGTGATGTGGTTGTTTTCATCATGAAGAGAAGCAATCATTTTTGCTAGTACGTTGATTGGGTTGGCAACAGCACCTCCGTATAATCCAGAGTGTAAATCTCTATTTGGCCCCGTTACTTCCACTTCTACATAACTTAGCCCTCTTAATCCAGTTGTGATAGAGGGTTGAGTATTAGAAATCATTCCAGTATCAGAGATCAGGATGACATCGTTTTTTAATTTTTCCTGATTGTTTTTAACAAAAACAGCAAGGTTTGCAGAACCTACCTCTTCTTCACCTTCAATCATGAATTTGACATTACATGGAAGACAATTAGTTTCTGTCATATACTCAAGGGCTTTCACATGCATATACATTTGTCCTTTATCGTCACAAGCCCCTCGAGCAAAAATAGCGCCTTCAGGATGTAAATCGGTTTTCTTGATGATAGGCTCAAAAGGTCCGCTTTCCCATAAATCTAGAGGATCTGGTGGTTGTACATCATAATGACCATACACTAATACAGTTGGTAGGTTAGGGGCAATTATTTTTTCACCATAAACAATAGGGTAACCATCAGTTTCACATATTTCTACATGATCACAACCAGCCCTAGCTAAACTATCTTTAATGGCATCAGCTGTTTTAAGTACGTCATCTTTGTAGGCAGAGTCTGCACTGATAGAAGGGATTTTTAGTAATTCGATGAGTTCATTAAGGAAACGCTCTTTATTTGTTTCTATATAGGTTTTAATAGCATCCATGAAGTTTAAATTTTCCCAAAAGTACTAAAATAGCTTCGATTATTTTTTGAATAAATAGTATTTGATAATTGAAATGAATACGTATATTTGCAATCCGAAATTTGCAGGCGTGGTGGAATTGGTAGACACGCTAGACTTAGGATCTAGTGCCGCAAGGTGTGAGAGTTCGAGTCTCTCCGCCTGTACTTCGTAACAGCCCATAAACAGTAGTTTGTGGGCTGTTTCCTTCAAAAAGAGTGTCAAACACATGTCATTATCCATTAATGTTTTTACAATTGATAATCAATCAGATGAAAAAAAATGGATTTACCTCAAATGCCTTACAGTACTATATTTGTTGATTATGTTCCAGCTGAATTATGAGAAAATCTAATTTGGGAAATAGTTTATTAGGTGAAAAACCCTATTTGCGAGAGGCTTGAACGCAAGAGAAATAGAGTAAGACCCTAGAAGAGTATTACGGAAAGAAGAAAACTAGCTAAACGAATGATTAAGGAGATCAACAACAAGCTAGAAACCGATCTTTTATCATTTTTTAATAAGACTGGAGTAAAGGAGTTTGCCAAATTCGATGATGCTGTGAGAATTTATTTAACCTATACTCTTAGGGAAGTTAAAGACGGGAATCTAAGTAAAGACACCTGCAGAACTTATAAGTCCAAAATCGACAACATTCAATCCTACATTGAAATGAAAGAAAAAACAGATATGTTGTGTAATAAGTTTGAAAGTGATTTTATTAATGAGTTTTTGGATTACCTATGATATGAGAAAGGATTGAGCGCTAGAACTCGAGATCATTTTTTACATTCATAACTACATTGACTGGGTGGATGTCTAAAAAGAAGTATATTTCTGTAAATCCCTGTGAAGATATTAGTAAGATCAATAAAAAGACTAAAGAAAAAATGGTCATTTCTAAACATGATCGTGAATTGATTTTTGATTATTATAAAGAAACCAATATCAATTTTCTAGTGTTTTGTCTATGCTGTTATTATTGTTTAGTTAGAAGAACAGAGCTTTCTAAAATTAAAGTTGGTGACCTTAATTTAGAAAAAGGAACGTTATGGGTTTCAGCTAATGATTCAAAAAACAATAAATCCGCACATGTAACTATACCTCCAGTATTAAAGAAGTTTTTGATAAATCATATCCAACATTCTAAAAAAGAGGATTATTTATTTAGTGATGATAATTATAAGCCAGGACTAATTCCTTTCAAGCCAAATAAAGCAACCAGTAATTGGTCTAGAATGCGAAAAAAAATAGGTGTCAACCCAAAAATCAAATGGTATTTTTTGAAAGATACCGGGATTGTAGACTTAATTATTGCAGGAGTACCATTAAATTCGGTTAGAGATCAAGCTAGACATCACTCTATATCACAAACAAATGATTACATTCCAAAAAACATGAAGAATGCTGATGCTTACATTACTAATAGTGGTATAAAATTTAAAGAATAGACTCTGTCTCGATTGTAATGGTGTAAATATTATTTTTGTCTTTTCTCTTAGTCATTTTCTTTATCAAATGATTATTGTTGTAATTATGAATACCGTCAGTAACATAAAGTTCATCTGAAGAAGATTTAAACTTTGTTTGAAAGGTTTTAGAATACAACCTGAATGCCAACCATCTTTTCCATAATCTGTCATAAACTTCATCTAATTTAAATGTTCTGGAATAGACCTCTTGAACAGCTAAATTTACATCAGACTGTAAACCGTCATAGAGTAAAACCCTAAAAGAATCATCTTCCTTTTTCCTTTCTGCCGTTCCAACCCCCTGATAGATTTCTTCTTCCAACAAAGAGATATTCATCGGAATTTCCTTAACTGTAACAAATTCATTAGGTTTTTCAATAACACCTGGTCAATCGACTTATATATAGTTAGTGTCCGAGTAAATCAACTTATATGCCTCATTGGTATTCGGTGTAATTCTAGTCCTAGAAACTTCTATGTGTCTAGCATCTTTAAAGTCAATGTTTTTAAAACGCAGCTCTACATAATTAATGGTAACGATATTTCTTCTAAAAGTTATCTCTAAATTAAGCCAATTCTTGAGCTTTGTAATGAAAGAGCCAAATGTCATATCAGGCGTGAAATCTTTTAAATTAAAATTATCCTGAAACCTGTTTACATCATCTGCATCTAATTCCTCAAAATGATTGTCTGGATGATATAAAAATCTTTTGAAAGGCCAAATCATCTTTTATGTATGGCTTCAGCTAAATGTTTACCAGTTAAGGAAAAAGTTAGTGTTTATTACCTTGAAAGTATACTTTCAGGATATGAATCAAAAACCTTAAAAAGTAAACAAAATGGTAAGATCAGGAAGACCAAAGAAAAAGACAACTGAAGCAGTTTTCAAAGACATCAGAAGACAAACCAGAAGAAAATTTTGTTACGGGAGGTATCTTTTTTTTCATTTTTATGGGGTAAGGTACTTCCAGTGGGTGAACGGTTGGGTATGAAAGTCATAAATTAGTAGTTTTTTAGTATCATGGTTGAATATTGTCCATAGTAGTTTTATTCAAAAACACTACTTGATTTATGGCTAATAGATAATTAGCCTAGATAAAAAGTACTAATATTGCACATGATTACAAACACTTGTATAGTCTGCATACGACAATCAGTGTTATAACTAACAAATATTCTTCAGTAATCTTTCTTTGAAAAGAAATTCAATGTGACTGAGAAGGGCGAAGCCATGCTTAATTTTATTAAAAAAACCTATGAAATTATACCGCGGTTGGCATGTATTATATGTCAAATCTCGTTGGGAGAAAAAAGTCTATGAGTCGTTAGAAGATAATTCTATAGAATCTTTTTTTCCACAAACTAAAACAATAAAACAGTGGAGTGATAGAAAAAAAATGGTTCTCAAACCTTTATTTCCATCGTATGTTTTTGTGAAGATTAATTCGTCTTTAGAATTTCATAAAGCATTATCTGTTAATGGGGCTTGTGCATATATCCGATTTGGAAAAGAATATGCAAGGGTGACAGAAAAAGAAATCAATCAAATAAAGTTACTTATTGGAGATAAGAACATTTCAGATATAGAAACTAATGTAGAGCTTCCTAAAATTGGTGAAGTAAAAAAAATTGCTTGTGGTCCTCTAAACGGATTGAATTGCGAAATCGTTAAAGTAGATAATCTTAACAAAATTATAGTTAGAATTGACTCATTACAACAGAATATAATGGCAACAATACCTTCTTATGTTTTATCAAAAGCATCTATTATATGAGCAAGAATAAAATCTCCTCTCTTCAGAAATACATTTGGCTTGATCAGAAATTAACTGCAGAATCCCCTAAATATAATATAGGTGGATATGCTATTATAAAAGGAAATGTAGATTTTTACGTATTTAAAAAAGCGATATCTGCCTTTTCAAACAAACATACTATTTTAAAGAGTATTTTTCGTGAAGATAAGGGAAATCCGTTTACCTTATTGAAAGAGATATCTTTAGAAGAAAGTGTTCTTTATTTGGAAAAAGATAGTATGGAACAAGCAATAGATTTAATTCAAAAAGATTTTAAAAAGCCTTTTAATCTTGATATAGATGAAAGATTATTTAATATATGTCTTATAAAAACGAGTCCTAATACGTTTGTTTGGTACACAAAACTACACCACCTAATAGCTGATGGTTATTCTTTTCAATTATTATTTAATGGAGTTAGTAATAATTATAAATTATTAATAGGAGAATCTATTCTTTCATATGATAATAACCTTAAGGAGTTTAGGAAACATATTAAAGAGGAAGAAGAATATTATAAATCAAAAGACTTTTTAAAAGACAAAAAATATTGGGAGAATAAATATACTGCTTTTCCAGAACTGGTATATAGTAAGCAATATCAGGATAAAAAGTTTTACGACAAAGAACTATATTTATCAGAGGAGTATTTTCAGAAGATACAATTACTCTCCAAACAAGAAGGAGTAAGTAT
>JABSPN010000510.1 GCA_013214425.1 Flavobacteriaceae bacterium
AAGCAACGATATCTTCGTTAAAGTTAATTGTAGCACCTTTGTCTACAATCTCTGTAATTTCAGCAGTATGAGTTGTGCCAATTCCGTAGTCATCTTCATACTTATCCCAAGGGTTTTCAGTAGTTTGTTTATGACCTAAGCTTAGCTTACGACCATCTACGTCTAATTCTAAAACAATTACTTCTAACGTATCACCAACTTTCACAAATTCAGATGGGTGTTTAATTTTCTTAGTCCAAGATAAATCAGAGATATAGATTAATCCGTCAATACCTTCTTCTAATTCAACAAACACACCGATGTAAGTAAAGATTCTTACAGTTCCTGAATGCTTAGACCCTACAGGATACTTCGTAGTGATATCAGTCCATGGGTCTGGAGTTAATTGCTTAATTCCAAGTGACATTTTTCTTTCTTCCCTGTCTAATGTTAAGATTTGAGCTTCTACTTCATCTCCAACCTTAACAAAGTCTTGAGCAGAACGTAAATGAGTAGACCAAGACATTTCAGAAACGTGAATTAATCCTTCTACGCCTTCAGCTACTTCGATAAATGCACCGTAATCGGCAATGATTACTACTTTACCTTTCACTTTATCACCAACTTTTAACTCTTGGTTAAGAGCTTCCCAAGGGTGAGCGTTTAATTGCTTAAGACCTAATTGGATTCTAGACTTGTTGTCATCAAAGTCAAGAATTACAACGTTTAATTTTTGATCTAATTCTAACACTTCACTTGGGTGGTTAATTCTACTCCAAGATAAGTCAGTAATATGAATTAATCCATCAACTCCTCCAAGATCAATGAATACACCGTAAGAAGTGATATTCTTAACAGTACCTTCTAATACTTGACCTTTTTCTAATTGACCAATAATTTCTTTCTTTTGTTCTTCAAGATCAGCTTCGATAAGAGCTTTGTGAGATACAACAACGTTTTTGAATTCGTGGTTAATCTTAACAACTTTGAATTCCATTGTCTTCTCTACATACTGATCGTAATCTCTAATTGGCTTCACATCAATTTGAGATCCTGGCAAGAAAGCCTCGATTCCAAATACATCAACGATCATACCTCCTTTAGTTCTACACTTAACAAAACCATTAACAATCTCTCCTGAATCATGAGCAGCATTTACTCTATCCCAAGCCTTGATTGTTCTCGCTTTTCTGTGTGATAATACTAATTGACCAGTTTTGTCTTCTCTTACGTCAACTAATACTTCAACTTTATCTCCAACTTTTAAGCCTGGATTGTAACGGAATTCGTTAAGAGAGATAACACCTTCCGATTTTGCATTAATATCAATAATAGCCTCTCTGTCTGTTAATCTAACTACTTCTCCATCTACAACTGCAGCGTCGTCAGTGTCAACAAAATTTTCTGCTACTAATTTTTCGAATTCTTCTAATTTAGAATCTTCAACTGGATCAATACCTTCTTCATAGTTGTGCCAATTAAAGTTTGCTAAAAATTCTTCAGGATTTTGAGTTTCCTGAACTTCTGGGTTACTTGTGTTTTCAGCCATATTGCTGATTAATTTTGTATTCTGTATTTCGAGTATTCCAGGCTAAATACAGAAGGGTTTTTAAATTATTTCAAATCTAATTGTTCCTTATTTTAATACTCTTGCCAAAAAAGGACTGCAAAAATAGAGTTTTTAATATTGATTTACAAACAATTACTATTTATTTGAATAATATTTTAATTACTATTAAAATTAATCATATGTTATTATTCCGTTTTAACGATAAAAAAACATAAAATCCTTCTGTTACTCGTATATTTGAGTACAATAATTTTAAACAACTACTATTATGAGCGCAAAAGAAAAGTATCAATCAGTATTAGACTTAGGAGAAAAATTACAAATTCAAAAAGAAATTGTGCACTTTTCGAGCATTTCAAAACGGTGACAATGATTGATGTGTTTTATGCAAAGCGGTGATATTACTGATATATTTAAAAAATGAGAAACTAACAAGCATCATTTTGGAAATATGACCTCCAGAAGTTTGGAAGGTCAAAATTTGACTAAAATTTTTTTTGCTGCAAATTACTCAGGAGTAATTTAAGATTACTATCAGCAAGTTTTGGGGTCAACAACCACCTAAAAAATATTTTCGAGACCTCTATTTTTTTCGCAA
>JABSPN010000511.1 GCA_013214425.1 Flavobacteriaceae bacterium
AGGATGATCTAAATCGATTATGTCATGAAAGTTCATTTTTAATGTCACATTTCCTGAGGTATTTTGAATGTTTTTTAAGTCTAAAAAACCAGTCATGAATTCTAAATTGAAATCGGCATTGACTTGCATGTCTACATCGGGTTCCTCAAAATTGGTAACCACAAGTGATCCAGAAAAATTACCTTTATCGAGTTTTGCATTCATGTTGGTTATAGAAAACACCATAGTTTTTAAGCTTCTTTCCTCGCCATTTGTGAAATGCCCTTGGAAGCCCATTTCATGTATTTTTTTCTGCTTTTCAGTGTTTTCTAAAAAGGCTTCGTTGGCCCCAAACTTTGCATCGATAAATGGCATATGTCCTTTGGTTGTGGGGCCTTGTATACTAGCGTTGAAATAGATTTTTCCGGCGTTATTATAACGTTCCAAAACGGGAATCAAATCTTCAGGAGCAAAAGCAATAAACATATCAAAGTTTGGTTTTGTTCCTTTAATCGAAAGATCAAGAGTCATGTCTTTTTTAGTGTCGATAGAGCCTTCGATTTCAAAATCACCATGTTCCATGGTAATACCAGAAGGTTTGATATTCAGGAGCCCAGTTTTTTCATTTAAAGCAATATCTGTGTGGAATTCAAAATGTTTGTGTTTGATATAGGTAGTATCGCCATCATCAATTACATTCAATTCAAATTCAGAATCGATATGCCCCGAAATCAAATCTTTATCTTTTTTGAATCCGCCTTTTCCCCAATAGATGAACGTTTCTATATCACGATTGTTTTCTTCGTCTAATTTGTGAATGTCTAAGTTTTTTAACTTGATATTTTTTAAATTAAAATGCGTACTATCGACTTCTTCTGTTTCATGTGTGGCGGCAAGGGCATTCACTAAGTTGTTACTTCCGTCTTTATGTAATACAATATTAAAAACACCTTCTTCAACCAATAAGGATCTGATATTATTATTACCTTCTACAATATTCCACAGATTGAATCCCATGTAAATGTCCTTAACATCCATAATCAAAGGGGCATTATCTTCTTTGTTTTCGAAGACTTTTACATCATCAACTTTTATAGAGATATACGGAAAGTTTCCGAAGAGAGAAAGATTGGTTTCGCCAATAGTGATAAGACCATTATGCTGTTCATTAAGTTTAGCGATTTCTCCTTTAATGATATCGTTTTGTTTCACTTGAATAATAAGCAAGGCAGTGATTACAAGTAATATGGGAAGGATAATTGTATAGAAAATAAATCGCTTCCAAAACTTACGTTTTTTAATGAAAATAAACCTCATGACTTTGCTTAGTTTTTCGTGTAATCCAGTTGAAGTTTAAAATTAATTAATTTTTGTTAGTTGCGTTGATTGTTTTCTTTATTTCTGATTTAATTCTCTCTTTAATCCAATTTTTTTCTTCTTGATCAAGTTCTTCCAACAAATTGTCGTTATTTTCATTCAAATCAATTAGCGTATCATTCAGAAATTCTTGTTCGATTTTTTCAATACGTTCAGATGAATCAAAATTTAAGGATCCAAATTTGGAAATAGCGCTTTGTAAACGGTTTTCTGTAATGTGATTTCTAAGTTCGTCTAAGATATGAGATAAGTTCAGATTTAGAAGAAACACTTGGTGTAAAGCTCCATTTTTTAGCCTGTTGAAATTTATCCTCTTCTTCAAATTCCTTGTTTTTTAATTTGACAATGGGACGCTGAGGAAGGTTCATATCAACTAATTTATTTAATGGTTTGATCACAACTCCCTCTATTAAATTGTTTTTTAATTCAGGAATTCCCAGAGCGCTAGGAATAGTCGAATTGATTCGGGTTTCATAATTCAAAGCTTCTCCACACTTTCCAATGAGTAAGGGTTTTGCATAAAAAAGTTGGTGATTTTCAAAATAGGAAATAGCAGTTTGGTAATATAAATAATATTTTGAGGGGGGGGCCAATCTCTTCAATGGCTATATCGAAAGCAAAAAAATGGTTATTTGGACTTTCATATACTCTAGTTTGAATAGCTTGTACATCAAGATTTTGTGTGACTTCTGAATGTGGATAGACTTCGCCAAAAAGTTCTCCATACATCATGTATTTTTCTCTAGGAATCGATTGACTCAATTCTTCAAATAGATTAAGGGCTTGATTT
>JABSPN010000512.1 GCA_013214425.1 Flavobacteriaceae bacterium
CAATCTGTAACAATTGATTTTGACGGCATCGATGATTTTGTTTTAGTTGATGCCCTTAATGGTAGTGCAACTGCATTGACTTACATGGCTTGGGTTAAATTAGACCCAACAGCCTTTGGAGATAGTGTTGTTATGGGTGAATTTAATAATATCCTCTATGTCAATGATGATCAAACTATTTCTGCAGTTGTCAAAACAGATTCAGGTACTTTTTCTACCTCTAGTACTGAAGCAATACCAAAAGGAATTTGGGTTCACTTAACTTCAGTCTATGATGGTACATCTTTAAAAATTTATATCAATGGGGAAGAAGTTTCTAGCGTCCTTATTTCTGGAACTTCATTAGTGCCGAGCAACACAAACTTTTATATTGGTAGAAGCCCTAATACTGCTGTAGATTTTATTAATGCCAACATACAAGAGGTTAAAGTTTACGACATAGCACTCAGCGAAAGTCAAGTACAAGAGCAGGTTTATCAGTCGCTTATTAATAGCAATGGCATTGTTGTAGGTGCAACAACAAATTTACCCATTAGTGGTTTATCATGGAGTGATTTGAAATTGTATTTAAAACTAACAAGTGCTTCCTCTGGAACAACATCTGATAGCTCCTTACTCTCTAATGTAGGACTTTTACTCAACATGACCACTTTACAAGAAACCACAGCACCAATGCCTTATGAAGCAAATAATTCAGGTGATTGGACCAGTACAGCAACGTGGACTTATGGAAGTGTTTGGGATATTACAAGCTTACCGCACAAAGACTGGGCTATTGTTTCATTGACTAACAATGCCGAACTAACTACCAGTTCCAGTCATACGCATCTGGGGCTACTGTTGGCTTCAGGAACAAGTTTGAAAGTAGCAAATGACCAAGCAATACACAATAGCCAATATTTACGCTTAAATGGGACTATTGATTTGCAGGGGGAATCTCAACTTATTCAAGGCGTTCATTCTGTTTTAGACCCATCAAGTAGTGGTTACCTTGAAAGAGATCAACAAGGACACTCCAGTCTCTATAATTACAATTATTGGTGTTCTCCAGTAGGAAGTATCAATACGAGTTTGAATAATAAGTCGTATACAATTTCCGAGGTACTACACGATGGAACAACACCAGATTCACCAGTAGCGATTAATTTTACCGCTTCGGGATACGATGGTGCTGCTGGAAGTCCGATCACTCTTGCAAGCTATTGGATGTATGCGTTTAGAAACCAACCCGACGACTATCATAATTGGACTTCTATTGGTGCTTCTGGACAGCTTGCTGTTGGTGAAGGATACACGCACAAAGGAACTGGAACAGCTGCTTTAAGCCAGAACTACACATTTATTGGTAAGCCTAATAATGGTACGATTACCCATACAATTACCGATGATAATTTGTATTTGGTAGGAAATCCATATCCCAGTGCATTAGATGCTAATCAATTCATACAAGATAATTTACAAACGATTGATTCCAATGGTGATGTAATTCAAGCAGGAACTACAACAGGAGCACTTTATTTTTGGGAGCATTGGGGGGGCGATAGCCATATTTTAGACTACTATCAAGGTGGCTACGCGACTTACAACCTAACAGGCGCCACGTTAGCGGTGCCAGATCCAGATGTTTCTGATACTGGATCAGGTTCTTATCTTCCGAAGCGCTACATACCAGTAGGACAAGGCTTTTTTGTACAAGGAGATCAAGATGGAGGTGTGTTAGAATTTAATAATCAGCAGCGTGTTTTTCAGCGTGAGTCTGATGGTAACTCTGTTTTTATTTCTAGACACTTGGCAGGACCATTAAGAACTAACGATAGTATATCGCGAATGCATTTTAAATTTAAAACACCAGAGGGTGCCTCCAGACACTTGTTATTGGGTGTAAAAACAGGATTATTAGATGGTATTAATTACGGTTATGATGCTCACATGCTGGATTGGCAATTTACAGACTGTGCATTTGTTGTTGATTCAGAACCACTTGTTATTCAGGCTATAGGCGAATTGTATTCTGGTTTAATACTTCCTTTAAAGATTCAGGTAGGAGCCCAGGGTGATGTCTCGTTTTTAGCCGAAGACCTCTCTGGTTTACCAGCAGATTTAAAACTGTATTTTTTTGATAGCCAAACCGCTACC
>JABSPN010000513.1 GCA_013214425.1 Flavobacteriaceae bacterium
GTACCTTTATGAGAAAGGAAAAACTCATAAAGGTACTGGAACTAAAAATGAAGATTTTTACGCTTTTGGAAAGCCTATTATTGCTCCATGTGATGGAGAAGTTGTTCTTGCTGTAGATGGTGTTAAAGACAATATTCCAGGAGAATTGAATCCTACTTTTATAACGGGTAACACTGTTATCATTAAAACTATCAATAATGAATATTTGCTCTTCGCACACTTTAAATTAAATACTGTAGCTGTTATATTAGGGCAAAAAGTTAAGACCGGAGATTTTCTTGGTAGCTGTGGAAATTCTGGGAACTCTTCCGAAGCACATTTACATTTCCATATTCAAAATGTCGAGGACTTTAATAAAGCCGTTGGTGCTAAATGTTATTTCGATAATATCATCGTGAATGGTGAAGTAAAAACCGATTACATGCCTGTTAAAAACGATAAGGTAAAAAACGTAAATTAATAAAAACTCCTTTTTTTAATAACACACTATGTGTGTATTTTGTTACTTTTGCTAACCTTTATGCAGAAGAATATTAACATACTCAACAAGAAAGCAAAGTTTGAATATGAAATTTTAGACCGATACACTGCTGGTATTCAGCTAACCGGGACTGAAATTAAATCCATACGTCAAAGCAAAGCTTCTATTGCTGAAAGTTTTTGTGAATTTAATGAAAGACATGAACTTTTTGTGATCAACATGTATATTGAGGAATATATTCATGCTTACCACTTTAATCATAAACCTAAAAATGCGCGTAGGTTATTATTAAATCGAAAGGAACTAAATAAACTAGAAAAAGAAGTAAAGAATGTAGGCCTTACTATCATTCCTATGCGTTTATTTATCAATGAAAATGGATGGGCAAAATTAGATATTGCCTTATGCAAAGGTAAAAAGCTTCACGATAAAAGAAACACTATTAAAGATCGAGACAACAAAAGAAACCTGAGTAGAATTAAGAAAGATTTTAATAATTAATCTAACAGCTCTACGCTTATATTTTCCAATTCGATTTTAGATAATAATTCTAATTCCCCTTTTCCGAATAGTTTTCCAGTATTATGCACTCTTACAGAGATATCTTTAGGCTTATAATTGTTATAATCTAAAAAGCGAATACCATTGACTGTCCTAGGGTTATAGGCTTCTCGAAAACGAATTCCGCCTTTGCCTGTATGATATAGATAGGCTAAATAATCCATTGTAAAGGTTTCTGTATTGATCCAATACACATAGGTATCTTCAAAATCGTCTCCACCTCCATCTTGTTCGAAGGTTACTTCTATCTTGTGGTAATCCTTGCCTTTAATACTCTCTTTACCCAATAATTTCTTATTTACCGCTTTATCATTTAAAGCATAAGGTAAATAAGCAAAATAGTGTACTGAATTAACCGAATTACTGTATCGATTCACCATGGAGTCTGGAGTTTTTATTAACGCTTCATCTTTGAATCTATGTAATCCTAAACTACTCACTATTGCAGAATAACTACCTGTAGAATCGCTGTACATACGTTCTAAAGTATAACTTCCCTTTTCATGTGATCCGATATATGTCTTTCCTCTGAAATCAAATTTTTTAACACTATTGGCGTATAAATCCCCGCCATGTAGTTGAATTGTGCTATCAACAATCGTCTGAGCGGTTAATTCAACTGTTTCTTTTTCTATTTTTCCTGAATCTTCTTGTTTACAAGACAAAACAACAAAAGAGAGTATCAATACCACTAAGAATCGTTTCATAATAAGTTACTGTTTAAAAGTTGTCGGAATAATGCGATAATCATTACTAATTTTTATCCTCCAGTAGAGGAACAAATCTGAATTCACCAAACTCTTCTTTCTCAAACTCTTTTTCAGATTTTCTTAAATATAAATGCATGACTTGAGGGTCTGATCCTACAGGAATTACCAACTTACCTCCTATCTTCACTTGAGATAATAATGGCTTCGGTACAAAAGGGGCTCCAGCAGTAACAATGATCCCATCAAAAGGAGCTTCTTCTACCAGGCCTTTATAGCCATCTCCAAAAATTAATTTTTTAGCTTTATATCCTAGCTTCGGAAGAAATAAATTCGTCTTTTTGAACAATTCCAACTGACGCTCTATAGAATATACTTTTGCTC
>JABSPN010000514.1 GCA_013214425.1 Flavobacteriaceae bacterium
AGCACTTCCAGACAAGGCTATTAGTATGCTGCACTTGTCTGAGTTCTATATTGTTCGAAAAGATACAGTACAAGCAATCAAATTAGCAAAGGAAGCCAAAGAAATTGCTTTAGCAACAATAAACAATGTTGATCTTTTAGAGGCATATTTACTATTAGCAGATATTGATACAGAAAATACTGCGCAACATAGTCGAGACTATATCTCTTTGAGTAACGAATTACAAAAGCAAGAACGCGCGGTACGAAATAAGTTTGCCAGAATCCAGTTTGAAACAGATGAATATGCGACAGAAAACGAGCGTTTAAGTCAGTTACAGTTTTGGTTAATCTTAATGGCCATTAGTATTTTTGTTATTGCGGCCTTATTATTAGTCTTGAGAGCTCAGAGAGAGAAGAACAAGGAGTTGGAGTTTGAAAAAGCACAGCAATCAGCTAATGAGGAGATCTTTAATTTACTATTACAGCAACAAAGTAAGATTGATGAAGGAAGACAGAAAGAAAAGGAGCGTATTTCTGAAGAATTACATGATGGAGTTCTAGGGCAACTATTCGGGACTCGTTTAACATTGGGTAGTTTAAACAATAAAGATTCAGAAGATGCAAAAGAAATGCGTCAGTATCACATTAACGAATTAAAAAGTATAGAAGAAGAGATTCGAAACATCTCTCATGAGTTAAGTTTAGACACTTTTATTTCCCAGATTGGATATATTACCATGGTAAGGAACCTCTTGCAGGATCAAAGTAAAATAACTAACTTTAAATATGAAATTGAAAATGACAGCGAGATTGTATGGGAAGAGATTAGCAGTACAATAAAGATTAATCTCTTTAGAATTTTACAAGAAGCTATTCAAAATATTAACAAATATGCAGCGGCTAAACAAGTACGTATTAGTTTTGAGAGAGCCGATGATCATTTAGATTTAAGTATTGTAGATGACGGAAAAGGATTTAATGTAGACAAGAGTAGAAAAGGAGGAATTGGGATTAAAAATATGAATTCTCGTGCAAAGAAAATGAAAGGAAATATTGAGATAAACTCAAAGACCAACCAGGGGACAGAGATTAAAGTTTCTGTTCCTTTCTAATAAAGTTAAAGTAATATGAAGAAATTAAAAGTATTAATTGTCGATGACCTTGAAGTTAATCGATATTCCCTTGAAATGATTCTTGCCCCGCTAAAAATAAATATCGTTCACGTAGATTCAGGTGAAAGTGCTTTATCTCAAGTATTGAATCACGATTTTGCAGTCATACTTATGGATGTAGAAATGCCAGGTTTGAATGGTTATCAAACGGTACAATTAATCCATAGTAATAAAAGATTCAAAAATATTCCTATTGTGATGATTACCGCAGGTGATAGGGATAATATTCTTATTAACAAAGCTTATGAGTCCGGTGCTGTCGATTATGTCACTAAGCCGATAGAAGCGGTTGTTATTATCAATAAAGTACGCCAATTTGTGGAACTAGACCGTCTGCACCGGGTAGCAAAACAAGCAAAAATAGAAGCGGAAGAAAGCAAGTCGCAATTACATGCGTTATTAAACTCTGCGGGAGAAGGCGTACTAGGTATTGATATAACGGGTTTTATTACTTTTGCCAATCCTAAAGCCTGTCAAATACTTGAAATAGAAAATAGAGCCTTAATAACTAGAAACTTACAAGAGTTTTTAGTCTATGAAATTGATAACGATTTATTAGTAGCTAATCAGGAATCTTCTGCAGTGAGCAAACGTTATGATCAATTTGATATTACCGATCATGTCCTTGATGGACTTACCTCGAGTGAACGCTGGCGAACGCAAAATGGCACCATTTTTTATGTTGAATATACCAGTGAGATGGCATTTGATAAAGATGGAAAAAAAATTGGTGGTGTAGTGATTTTTAAAAATGTCACCGAAAGAAAATAAAATGAATACAAACTTCACCATTTGGCTAATTTTGATTCGTTAACTGATTTGGCTAAAGTGTCGGGGCTGAGTCGATATCATCTTATTCGTACTTTTAAACATTGCTATGGTCTTTCGCCCCATGCATATCAGTTGGACGAGCGTATTAAGCAAGCGAAAGTCTTGTTAAAGTCAGGGTGTTCGTTGTTAGATACTTCGCATTT
>JABSPN010000515.1 GCA_013214425.1 Flavobacteriaceae bacterium
CCTTTTTCACCCTTCTCTCCTTTTTCTCCGTCTTTACCGTCTTCTCCATTTTCACCATCTCTACCATCGGCACCGTCGGCTCCATCTCTACCATCGTCTCCATCTCTTCCGTCTTTACCTCTTTCTCCTCTATCTCCTTTAGGACCTCTTTTTCCGTCCTTTCCGTTTTTACCATTTTTTCCATTCTTACCGGCTTTTCCATCTTTTCCATTCTTTCCATTTTTCCCGTCCTTACCGTTTTTCCCTGGCTTTCCTTGTTTTCCTTGTTTTCCTTCTTTTCCTTCCTTACCACGATCTCCTTTATCTCCCTTGTCGCCTTTCTTACCTTGCTTTCCTTCTTTTCCCTGCTTTCCTTGTTTACCTTCTTTCCCTTGATCACCTTTGTCTCCCTTATCTCCTTTTTTTCCTTGCTTTCCATCTCTTCCATCATCACCCTTCTTTCCCTGCTTTCCGTCTTTTCCGCTTTTTCCAGTTTTACCATCTCTTCCTTGAGATCCTCTTTTACCTTTCCTAATTCTTAAGCTTTTTCTAGACTTGGAATTTCCTTCAACACAATCCCAGCCCTCATCTGTGTAAACCTGAATACAGGATTCATCTGTATTAAAAATGGTAGCTCCAATCAAAGGAGTTCCCAGAGCATCACGCTGGATTGATGTTAATCTTGGAAAAACTAATGTTCCTGAACTTGATTCAATTTCTAAAACAGATGTTTTATGAATTTCATCTAAATTGTTACCGACTTTTACTTGTGAAAATAATAATGAAGTTGAAAGACACAACATCACAATGAAAATAGGGGCAATTCTTTTCATAATTGATAGACCTTTGAGGGGTTAATAGTGGTTATTAAACAATTATTCAATAAATACATTAAATACCTGATAAATATATAAACTAAATCCTAAAATTATACACTTTTGAAAACATAATTTAGCTTTAATTCATAAAATATTATAAATCTGCTACTTACAAAGTTTTTGAACTAACTCTGGAACGGTACAAGTGCTTTGTTCGCCCGTTGACATGTCTTTAAGTGTGACTATTTCTTGCTCTAATTCTGAAGCACCTACTAAAGCGACAAAAGGAATACCTCTAGTATTAGCATACTTCATTTGTTTATTCATTTTAGCGCTTACTGGGTATAATTCTGCACTAAGCTTGTTAGCTCTAAGCTGATTGATTACCTTCATACAAAACAGTGCTTCAGCTTCTCCAAAATTAATGAAGAGTACCTCAACCGTTTCATTAACCTCTTCAGGAAAGAGATTTAATTCTTCGATAACTAGATAAATTCTATCCAATCCGAAGGAAATTCCCACACCACTCATATCTTTCAGACCAAAAACGCTGGTTAGATCGTCATAACGGCCTCCACCTCCTATAGATCCCATTTTGACTCCTTCAGGAGCAACTACCTCAAAAATGGCACCTGTATAGTAATTTAATCCTCTGGCTAAAGTCACATCTAAATCTAATGTAGCCGATGATAATCCTAATTCCTGAATTGCTTCTATAATAAATTGTAATTCTTCAACCCCTTTCATTCCTACTTCAGAATCTTGTAATAACTCAGAAAGTTGATTGGTTTTCTCCTGAAAACTTCCGGAGAAATTAAACAAAGGCTGCACCTTATCAATAGCCGTTTGAGGAATTCCCTTCCCTAACATTTCGTTCTTAACTCCTTCTTCACCAATCTTATCCAACTTGTCCAAGGCTACTGTGAAATCAATTAACTTATCTGATGCTCCAATAACCTCTGCGATACCACTTAATACTTTCCTGTTATTAATTTTAATGGTAACACCTTTTAATCCAAGGGCCGTAAATACAGTATCGTATAATTGAACAAATTCTACTTCTTGCCAAAGAGAATTAGCCCCAACCACATCTGCATCGCATTGGTAGAATTCTTGAAATCTTCCGTGTTGCGGTCTATCTGCTCTCCATACTGGTTGAATCTGATATCGTTTAAAAGGAAAGGTAATATCATTTTGATTTTGCACAACGTACCGGGCAAAAGGAACAGTTAAATCATACCTAAGAGCCTTTTCGGCTATTGATTTTGTAAGTGCTGTAGCGTTTTTTTCCTGTAAAGCTT
>JABSPN010000516.1 GCA_013214425.1 Flavobacteriaceae bacterium
GGGCAATCTGATCAACATACACTCAATCATGCACCGCCAAGGTAGCTAATAATTCTTTTAAACTGGCTGTACCCAAATCGGGATGTATTCCTTTTAATTCATAATCTGCTTCAAAAATATTTAAAGCTAATATCTCCTGAATGTTTTGAGCTTAAATATGTTTTGCTCTTAAGATCCAATCTGTTTTTTCACTATCAATAAAATGTCCTATTTTATGGAATGGAGACCAGCTTTCACCGCCTTCATTTTGATAAATCCACTTGTCAGATAATCCAGAGAGAAGATGAGAAAGAGTTGTTGGTGTTCTTTCCAACACTTCAAGCGCTTGGTTTAGCTTAAAATCCATAGTAAATTGTAATGAGTTCGGAATAATTCCGAAGATTTAGAAATCTAACTTTTTCTCTCTTAGCTCGAAGTTCTGACCTAAGTAGACTTTACGTACCATTTCATCTTCAGCCAGTTCTTTAGGAATCCCCGCTTTTAAGATACTTCCTTCATACATTAAGTAGGTACGATCTGTAATGGCTAATGTCTCCTGAACATTGTGATCGGTAATTAAAATTCCGATATTTTTCTTAGTTAATTGCGCAACAATACGTTGGATGTCTTCTACCGCTACAGGGTCAACTCCTGCAAAAGGCTCATCTAATAAAATAAAGTTTGGATCAGTAGCCAATGCACGGGCAATCTCGGTTCTTCTTCTTTCTCCTCCCGATAATAAATCCCCTCGGTTAGTTCTGATATGACCTAAACCAAACTCCTCGATTAATGCATCGGTTTTGTATAGTTGTTCCTTATAAGAGAGTTTAGTGAGCTGAAGAACACTCAAGATATAGTCTACTACACTTAGTTTTCTGAAAACAGAAGCTTCTTGTGCCAGGTAACCAATTCCGTTTTGAGCCCTTTTATACATGGGGAACTTAGTGATTTCCATGTCGTCGATAAAGATCTGTCCGCCATTGGGTTTTACCAGACCTACAATCATGTAAAAAGAAGTGGTTTTTCCTGCTCCATTCGGACCTAAAAGACCTACAATTTCCCCTTGATTTACTTCTAAAGAAATTCCTTTTACAACGCGACGTCCTTTATAGGACTTCATGATATTTTCGGCTCTTAACTTCATCAGGGTAAAAATAGAGAAATATTTAAAACTAGGATTCTTTTTAGGTTTTAATTAAGATTGTTCGGCCATGCGTTGTTCGATTACGTCTAAGTATTCGTAAGCTTTTCTTAAATGAGGGATTACGATAGTTCCTCCAATAAGTGTAGCGATACCTAAAGCCTCCATCAACTCTTCACGTTTTAAACCTTCTTCCCAACTGCTTTCAAGATGATATTTGATACAATCGTCACAACGTAAAACTGTTGAAGCGACTAATCCTAAAAGTTCTTTAGTTTTTTTGTCAAGCGCTCCTTGTTGAAAAGCATTGGTATCCAGATTAAAAATTCTCTTGATGATTTTGTTGTTGTCTTCCAAAAGAATTTTGTCATTCATTTTGGTTCTATACGCGTTGAATTCTTCTACTAAATCAGCCATTTTCTAATTCTTTTTTCTGTTGTTTTTTTATTACTCTTCTCGAAACTGAGATACTAATTTCATACAATATTAAAATTGGGATGGCTACAATTACCTGACTCATTACATCAGGAGGTGTAATAAATGCTGAGAATAAGAGTACGATTACTAATGAGTATTTTCTATTTCTTTTAAGAAATTCAGGAGTAACTAATCCCATTTTAGATAAAAAATAAATAATAATAGGTAGTTCGAAAATTAAGGAGACACCTAGCATTAAATTGGTCACCATGTTAATATGACTGTTAAAGGTGAATTGTTTTATGATTTTCTCTGTGATTTCAAAATGATAAAAGAAAAACACCGCTATAGGTGCCAGAATATAAAAACTAAATAGGACACCTATAAAGAAAAGTAGCGAACTAAAAAAAATGAATCCTCTGGAGCCCCGCCTTTCAGTTTTATGCAAACCGGGGCTTATAAATCGCCAGATTTCATAAATGGTATAGGGGAATGAAACTATAAAGCCTAAAATTAAACTCACCCAGATCAAATTCATCATTTCAGCTGTCGGCTTCA
>JABSPN010000517.1 GCA_013214425.1 Flavobacteriaceae bacterium
AAAAAGTAAAAATGGATAGGATTTTACATTCTTGGTTCTAGGGAGTCAATTTAACCCAATAATGCTTTTTCGTAGTTAGTTCCACAACTTGTTTGTTTCCGATTTTCGATTAACTCCCTCAATCAAAAGTTATGGTCAAAAAACGTATTCAGACAGACACAAAAAGGTAAAAATACACGTTAAACGTCCCTCCCATATTTTTTTCTCGAATCTCAGGTCGAAATTGAAAAATCGGGGAAAAAGGTGGTTTAGGAACTGATGAAAGAGTTCTTTTCCATTTTAAATTTTCTTTAACATGTATAATTTTTCCTTTTTTCCCATCTTTTTCAATTGGAAAAATTAATTTCTCTACATTCATGAATTCTAAAGGAAATCCAATGCATGTTAAGTCCATTATTTTTAGAAGTTTAGAGTCAGAATTAAAGATATATGTAGCGCCAAAATTTTCTCCAGCGATTAAGGCAGTGTAGTCAATTATTATCACACTTTTAACCCCGTTTACACCTTTGTTTCCATGAACTTTAAAATAAAACCTAAAATGCTGTAATTTAAACATTGATTCTGTTATTTTACTATCGTTTTTATATAGTTTTATTTTCAAAAACGAACTGTCATTAAGGGTTCTAATTGCTATATAATATGAATAATTTTGAAAAAAAACACTTTCTAAAGATAAATCATCTTGTTTTACATAGCCAATTTTATCATTGTAATTAATTCGACACCAGTTGCTTGTTAATCCATCAATATTTTCATTTGTAACAGTATCTAATATTTTAACTTTATCAGTAGTGTTTAACTTGTCAATTACCCTTGAATCGTATGATGCTTTTAAATACAATTTTGTGTTATTTTCAAATATATAAGCAACTTCTCCTTCTGTGAAATTTTGAATTGAACCATCCACTAGGTATTTACTTTCTTGCCCAAGAATTGAGTTAGAAATTGTAAAAATGATTATTATTAAGAATTTATTCATTAAGTAGATTTTGACTGACGTTAATTTTTAATGTCATTAATACTCAATTTTTTTGCGTTAACAACAGAGATTTTCTCGATTTAATGATTGAGGAATGTTTGCTAAGGTTTAGTATATGATTCGTTGCCTACCGACAGGCGGCTATGATTTCATATGCAGTGTTAGCAAATGTTTTTATTTTAAATCATCCTTTTTTACCCATCCGTATTGTTCAAATTCAATTCCATTCATATAGTTTTTTCCTGTTTCGTTATTTTTTAAGACAACGAAACAATAAATATTACCTTTTTCATCTTTTTTTTCTGTTAATACTTGACAGACTGTTCCTATTGGTAGTTCTGAAATAGCTTTGTTCTTCATAAAATGGAATGCTAGTCCATCTTCTTTGAAATCTACATTAGAAGGCTCTAATGGCTTCGGAGTCAGATAGGTTTTGGTGGTAACAGTTAAACATCCCTTGTTATCAATTTTAGTTGGAAACTCAGTTTTCATCACATAGGCATACTGACTTACCAACGAAACACAAAAACTCGATTCATTTAATTGTCCATAACTATATTTATAATAATTATGGTTTTGGTTATTGGGTCTGTAGCAATCTTCTAAATTATTGAATTCATAATCCTCTATTTTGAATACATAATTAGTACAGCAAGGAGATTTAATTAATTGAAAACTTATAAGTTTATTGTCTTTTATTTGAATTTTAGTAAAATCACCATTAAGTTTAATTACTGGTCTTATCGAGTCATCTTTGTTTATAAAGAAAACAACATTGTTTGTTTCTATCCCCATGGGATTTCTACCATCATAAATTATATCT
>JABSPN010000518.1 GCA_013214425.1 Flavobacteriaceae bacterium
GGTAATAGGAAAATAGCAAATGCAGGAATCATTTTGCAGATATCTAAAAGTTGTTTGTTTACCTTATGCTTTTCTTTTTGAGTGAGTTTTCTGGTAGCCGATTCTTTTAATAGAAAAACAAGCTCTTTACTTTCTGAAACTTCTTGTAGTAATTTCTTTTTATTGTCTTCTAAAAGAGCTTTTATTTCCTCTGGAGTCATATCCAAATATACTTAAAAAAACATCATTAAAAATCAAAAATTTTAAGAGAGAAAATAAACGTTCACAGTTTAATTTTTTAAAGTCAGTTTTAATCATATTTTTACTGACATCGGTTTTATACATTGTGAGCAACTGATTTATCTTTTTCGTCTGCCAATTCTTGCAGAAATAGTTGAACTCTTTTTATTTTTTTGTCATAGAGGGTTTTATTTACCCAAAATATTCCAATGAACCCAAGCCATTTATGAATATAATTTCAAAGAGGAAAAAAAATAAATCATGGTATAGCTCACTATTTTGAATTGTTATAAAAGTTATGGGTTGTATAGCTTCAGCAAAATGTTTACCAGTTAAGGAAAAAGTTAGTGTATAGTTTATTAAGATACAAAAAGAGGGCCTGTATATTTTAATCTAAAGTTTCCTAACCCCAGTTCTCTCCAGTTTTAATTCGGTGTAATTATATTTCGGAAATCCCAAATTGTTTTGCAATCATCTCTAAGCGTATTTTTCAATACGGACCATTTAATTTTCGCTTAATTATTTCTACACGTCCCTCATTGAGCTTCGAGTTCCTGACCCTTATTACTGGATTTTTATATTTCGGATTATTTAATGGTGTTCTTCTTTATCAGTTTTTGTGTTTCATTCCAGATTCTAGAGGTTTAAATTTGGTAAGCTTCTTTTTCTGATATATGATCTTCAAATTGCATTGTTTTCCATCTTTCAAGCAGCTAATTATCATTCATGGATACGTAGATTAGTTGTCTAAGGCGAAGTGATTTTTGGCATATATTCAGACAACGCTGCTATGAAATTTTGACTACTGCTAAGGCACTAAATTTTCTGTAAAACTAATTCGTATTCAGGAAGTTTTAGCGGTTGAGATTGACGCTCTAATTCTATGAAATTTTAAGAAAAATATTTTGAGTATGAAAAAGTAAATACCACACTAATAAAGCAAGTGAAAGTTCACTAGTTTGTAGAAACTAGTTATCGACAGTTAATTGAAATTCACCGCATGTTATGTAGGTATGAAAGCCTTATGGGGTCTTATTCGATTTCCAATTATTACTTTAGAGACATGTTTAATAATCTGATTTTAAACAATATAGTTTAAAATAATGTTTTTTTATGGGCAATGTCATGATTGCACAATGAAAAGGATATGTAAATGTAAATACAAAAAAGTGTGATTAGATGTAAAGCCTAAACATAGAATTCAATCAGGTAAAATAAAAAGAGTCCATATGAAGTTTTTAAAAACAATAGCCATTGTTAGCTTATTCTTTAACGTAATTCCAGTATTTTCACAATTAGATTATATTCATTATTTTCCTCCATTAAAGCAAGCTACGAATAATCAGGCGCTTCAAAATCAACGTTTCTATTTCTCAACGCCTGAACTCGTTCCTTTTGATATTAGTGTTTACCGCGGTACCAATACAAGTCCAATTGCAGTCATATCGGGCTTATCAAAAAGTACTCCTAAAACATACAATCCGGGTGATGGTGACAACAACAAAACCTTGGTTACAAATACCAATACCGGAGTGGTCTTATCGAATAGTGGCTTACGTTTTGAATCGGCAAACGGACAGAAATTTTACGTGAATTTCAGGGGACGTTCAGGTTCTCAAGCTGGCTCACTTACTTGTAAGGGGCAAGCTGCCTTGGGTACAGATTTTCGGTGGGGTGGTATACCCAACCGGGCTGTAACAGATGGACGATTAAATAGCTGTATGGGAATTATTGCGTCCCAAGACAATACGACGGTAACAATTTCTGGCTACGATTCCAACTGTGAGTTTCGGCTCACTAATGATCCAGATGGTATTACTGCCAATAGCATTTCAATCACACTTCAAGCTGGACAAAGCTATGTTCTAGAGG